>JAUXFA010000012.1 GCA_030620285.1 Piscirickettsiaceae bacterium | reverse complement strand
TGCTGTTGAACGTAAGAAAATTGGTTTACATAAAGCACGTAAACGTCCTCAATTCTCAAAACGTTAATTCAAATACATCTATATTTTCAAAAGGCTATCTTCGGATGGCCTTTTTTATTTGTGCTTATACAATAATCCCTTACCTTCCGGCTGTGTTTTAAAGCGGCGATGAACCCAAAAATATTGCTCTGGCATTTGCCGGATTTCTTGTTCAATTAAATCATTAATTCGCTGCACATCCGCCAACTCATCATCACTGGGAAAGTCTTCCACTGCTGGCTGACAACGTAAGGTATAGCTACCATCATTATTGCGTTTTGGTATAAATAGAATAACGGCTGCCCCAGTCATCTTCGCCATTTTAGCTGTAAATGTCGTTGTCGCCGCCCTCACTCCAAAAAATGTAGCATAAATACTTTGTCTGGCACCAAAATCTTGATCAGGGGCAAACCAAACTGCTTTCCCTTGCTTTAATACTTTAAACATGGCCCGTGGCTCTTTTTGTTTAATTATTCCCTCGGTGAAGCGTTTCCGTGCCGCCATCATAAAGGCATTAAATAATGCATTTTTCATCGGTCTAAAAAAAACATATCCAGGCATTTTCAAGGCCAGTAGACGACCACCAATTTCCATACAGGTAAAATGGCCTGTTAATATAATGACACCTTTTTTGCTAGCAACCGCCTGTTCTAAATACTCCAAACCTTCAAACTTCACCCTATTAATCAGACTTTTATCACTCGCCCACCAGCTCAATGCTGTTTCGATCATCATCATTCCCATTTTTTGGAAATTTTGTTCTAATATTTTCTGTCTCTGTTTTTCAGAAAGATCGGGGAAACAAAGTTCTAAATTTCGAATAGCAATTTTCTTTCTATCCTTCATTAAAGGCGTCATCAGCCATGCTAATAACGATCCCATCCATAACTGCATACGCACCGGTAAATAAATGGATAGCCGCATTAAAATCAAACCTAACCAGCTAAGCCAATACCGCGGGTGTAAAAATTGCCACTGAATAATTTTCATGGAGACCAAATAACTAAGAAATATCGTGCCTATGCTATCATTCTCGCTGGTTTATCGCTAAATAATCCGTCTGAAATGAGGCACTTTTGAGAATATTTTATACCAGCCTATTTTTTCTGGGCCTACCCTTAATAATACTTCGCCTTATCTGGCGAGGTTTTCGCTCACCTGCATATTGGCGACGCTGGTCTGAGCGCTTCGGCTCAAGTCCCATCCTAGCGGAACAAACACCTGTTATCTGGATCCATGCCGTCTCTGTCGGTGAAGTTGAAGCATGTCGCCCCTTAGTCAAAGCATTGCAACTTGAGTTTCCAGAACACACTTTATTAATTACCACCATGACTCCAACAGGCAGCGATCGCGTCAAACTATTATTTGCTGATTCGGTCACACATTGTTATTTACCATATGATTATCCCTTTGCCATCAAACGTTTTCTAGACCGTAGCCACCCAGAGTTTGGCATTATTATGGAAACTGAAATTTGGCCCAACTTATTATTTACCTGCCGTCGTCATAAAGTACCATTGGTATTGGCCAATGCGCGACTATCTGAACGTTCAACAAAAGGTTATGCTCGCTTTCCAAAATTCATCAAAAATACATTAAATGATTTGCATCTTATTGCAGCACAAGGCCAACAAGATCGACAACGATTTCAGCAGCTGGGTGCTGACATTAATAAAGTACATGCCGTTGGTAATCTAAAATATGAAATTAGTCTACCTGCCAGCTTGAATGAACAGGCTGCCGCCATGCGACATATATGGGATAGCAACCGACCGGTGTGGGTCGCTGCGAGCACTCATGAAGGTGAAGATGAAATCATTTTGAATGCCTCTCGCCAAGTACGTGCGCTGTTCCCAGAATTATTACTAATTATTGTGCCCCGACACCCTGAACGTTTTGATCGTGTCACCTCGCTAACACAACGTGCAGGTTTTAAAACCTTACGCCGTAGTGAGCATCAACCATGTCCATCAGACATACAAGTATTAGTCGTTGATACCATGGGCGAACTACCCTTGTTCTACGCAGCTTGTGACGTTGCTTTTGTTGGTGGAAGCCTAGTACCACATGGCGGCCATAATTTGCTTGAGCCGGCCGCATTAGGTCGTGCAATCATCACTGGCCCACACTATTTCAATTTTAATGAAATTACCCAACAGTTTCTTGAAGCAGGGGCAGCCATTGAGGTAACTGATAGCCAAGAATTAGCGGAGGCAACGACTACCTTATTGCAAAATGCCCAACAACGCGCTCAAATGGGCGAAGCTGGCTTGAAACTGATTGCCCATAGTCTAGGTGCCAGCACTCGACTTGTTAACTTGATCAAGCACCATATTACTCGCCATGCACAATGATGAGTATTGGATGGCTCATGCCCTCTCCCTCGCTGAACATGCTCAACAGCAAAATGAAGTTCCTATCGGCGCAGTCATAATTCGAGATGACATAATCCTTGGGGAAGGTTGGAATCAACCTATACTTAGCCATGACCCCACCGCACATGCTGAAATTCAAGCGCTACGTTCAGCCTGCACAAATAGCAGTAATTACCGCCTCGCCGGCGCAACACTCTATGTCACTTTAGAGCCTTGCATTATGTGCGCTGGTGCAATTATTCATGCCCGTATAGATCGTGTTGTCTTTGCCGCCAAAGAACCTAAAACGGGTGCCGGCGGTAGTTGTTTTGATATTTTTAATACCCAACAACTCAATCATTATGTTCACTGTGAACATGGTATTTTAGCTGATCAAAGTAGCGCCTTACTACAGCAGTTTTTTCAAGCCCGACGCTAAAATACATCACGACCATTTTAAGCTTATTATCCATCACTACTATAAAAAATAATTTCCGCAAAAATGTGATCAAAAACAATACTTTAGAATCAATAAAAACTTAAACTCGTGCAAAACTGTCCATATGAAGCGATAATCAGAAACTATAAAAGCTTTAGGAGCCTTGTTTGAAATTTATTAGCCTATTACTGGTCTCATTAAGCTTACTTATTGCTTGTGGTGAAGCGCAGCCCCACTTGGAAGAAATTCGTGAGCGTGGAGAATTACGAGTACTGACTCGCTATGCCCCTACTAGCTATTATGTCAAAGGCGAATCATTAGCAGGCTTTGAATATGAACTGGCCCAACTCTTTGCCCAACATCTCAATGTAAAACTAAAAATTATTGTCCCTGATAATTTAGGGAATATGCTACAGCTTATCGAACAAGGTAAAGCCGATATTGCTGCAGCAGGCTTAACCATTACACCAGCACGCAAAGACATTATCCGGTTTGGCCCTGTCTACCAAGAAGTAACTCAACAGCTGGTTTATCGTCAAGGCACAAAAAAACCTCGCAATATTACCGCCTTACAACAAGGGCAATTAGAAGTAGTTGCTGATAGTAGCCATGTTGAGCAACTGCAATCCCATCAGCAAGAGGTGCCTGAATTAGAGTGGACTGAAAATTCTGAACTCGATAGCAGTGGTTTATTGGAATTAGTGCAATTGGAAATGATTGACTATACCATTGCCGATTCAAATGAAGTGGCCGCCAACCAAACCTTATTTCCCGAACTGCGTGTCGCCTTTAATATTTCCGACCCACAACCTTTAGCCTGGGCAATGCCACTGGCTGAAGATGGCACACTTTATAATGAAATGGCGACCTTTTTTGAACAACTGGATGCCTCTGGTGACCTCGATAGATTAATCGCAAAATATTACGGCCATATCCGCCGTTTTGATTATGTTGATACCCGTACTATCCATCGTCGAATATTGACACTCCTACCTAAATACCAAGCTGATTTTGAAAAAGCAGCAAACGAATTTGGTTTTGATTGGCGCTTATTGGCTGCCATTTCTTATCAAGAATCACATTGGAATTCACAAGCGGTCTCAAGTACAGGTGTGAGGGGGCTGATGATGTTGACTCAATCGACAGCCAAACAAATTGGTATCGAAGATCGTGAAGATCCTTCACAAAGCATTCATGGTGGTGCAGCCTATTTAGCATCAATTCGTAAACGGCTACCAGAACAAATTACTGAGCCAGATAAGACATGGATCGCACTTGCTTCATACAATCTGGGATTAGGCCATGTAGAAGATGCCAGAGTACTCACTGAGAAGGCGGGTAGCAACCCCGATTTATGGCCAGATATCAAAGCGCACTTGCCTCTATTGGCTAAAAAACAATGGTATGAGCAAACACGGCATGGTTATGCCCGTGGTGGTGAGCCAGTTCGCTACGTGGAAAATATTCGTCGCTATTATGATATTTTGTTACATGATCAACAGAAAAGCATTTCCACTGAGCCTGGTATTGATCAACAAACTCCTCCCCCGGCCCTGTAGAGGATTGTTCTTATGGCGAGTGATAATGATATTCAGCAGCAATTGGATGAATGGAAACAAAAATATTACCAATCTATTACCGACCTAGAACAACAGCAAAGCTACGATAAATTATTGCAACGTAGCTTGGGCAGGCTCTCGCTTGCTTCACAAGGTCTTGACCCCTTATTAGATAGACAACTTAAAGCTTTACGAAAAGCACTGCGCAGTAAAAATGACCAAGATGAGATCGGTTATATCCTTGAACAAATGGAAAAAGCTATCGCTCAAATGGATGCTAAAACAGCGGATACCAGTCAAACTACTGGAGAAATATTAGCTGAATTATTAAGCTCATCAAAACTAGCTAAATCACTCAAATCAGAAGCAAAAAGACTGAGTAAACAATTAAAATCAGCAACAAATAATCAAATAGCATCGCTCATTCCCGAAGTACTTTTATTACTCAATAGCAACTTAGAAATGCACTCAGCAAAAAGCCGCTCTCGTGGTTTTGATTTTCATTTGTTTGGTATCGGCAAACCAGCACCAATAGACCTGCAACAAGAGTCTACCGAAACAAACATGAAATTTACTGCTGATGAGGAAGAGATACCGGCACATTTTGTACTCATGCAACTATTGGAACGTTTCTCATTGCCGGTAGATCTTAGTAAGTCTGCAACCAAAATTCGCCATCAAATCGAAACCGGTATTGAGCAACAACAGCTGCCCAATGTAATTAATGATATTGCCGATATTGTGAGCGCACTTGGCTCTCAAGCCATCACCGAAAAACAGGAATATGAAAACTTCTTGCTCACATTGACATCACGCTTAAAAGAGCTAGACCAATATATCAGGGAAACCGGTGAAGACGATGCTAAAGCATTTGAGCAGCGTACTACTATGGGTCAAGCTGTTGAAGATGAAGTACAAGAACTTCGTGGCCATATTGAACAAGCTCAAGATCTCGAACAACTCAAATCCTCAGTCAATGAACGTTTAGATTTTCTCAATCAACATTTTGAAAATTACCGCCAATCTGATCATCAACGTTTTGACAAATCACAACAACAAATTGCTGAATTAAACCAGCGTTTGCAGTCGATGGAGCAAGAAAGTGAGATATTACGTCAGTCCGCAGAACAATCGCGTGATTTAGCCCTCAAAGATGCGCTAACGGGTATTTGGAATCGTCAAGCATTGAATGAGATCCTCGAAAAGGAATATACCCGTTGGCAACGCTATCAAAATCCGCTCAGTATCGTGCTCTGGGATATCGATTTTTTCAAACGTGTAAATGATACTTATGGCCATGCCGCCGGTGATAAAGTATTGCAAACTATTGCTCAGATCTTCCAAAAAGAAACCCGTGGCGCAGACTTTATTGCACGTTACGGTGGCGAAGAATTTATGGGGATATTTCCTGAAACATGATTAGAAGATGCGCTAAGTTTAGCCAATAAAATTCGTGAAAAAGTAGCCACCTCAAAGTTTCATTATGACAACAGACCGGTTCCCATTACAGCCTCTGCCGGCTTAGCCACTTTTCGGCCTACTGATACTATTGATGATGTATTCAAACGTGCTGACGAAGCTTTATATCGTGCAAAAGACAGCGGTCGTAACCGCTGCTTGACCGGAGATTAACGGTCAGTCCGGTCAACAGCTTTAAACTACTATTTTAATTCTTGCTGGATTAAGAAATCGACAACACCAAATATTGACTCGGCACTCCCTGCGGCAGTTGCATCAGTACGATATTTACCATTAACAATCATTGATGGTACACCTGTAATGCCTGATGTTTGACTCATTACCAAGGCTTTCTTAACTTTGCTTTTCACTGAAAATGAGTTCATTATTTTTTCAAACGCATCGCGGTCAATGCCTTGCTCAGCCACAAAGTCTAATAACTCTGTTTCCGTTGTTAAACGTTTTTTCTCAACATGAATCGCATTAAAAATAAGTGGGTGAAGTTTTTCCAAATCACCTGTTGCTTCAGCCGCATAAAACACTTTTGCCAACTGTAACCAACTGTCACGGAAAATAGCTGGAACATGAACAAATTTCACATTAGCTGGTAATGTTTTTTTCCATTCTGCAATTTGTGGATCAAGTCGGAAACAATGTGGACAACTGTATGAAAATAACTCAACCACTTCGATTATATTTTCATCACTCGTTGGCTGAACTTTTGAAGTAGCTTGATAATGCACGCCCTCAATAAATGCCAGCGGCATCGCTATAGTAGCCATCGACCATAATGAAACACTGACTATTAGTGCTGTTTTAACTGTTTTGTTCATCCTATTGTTCCTTTAAATCCACATTAAATTATTGAGGTTATAACGTGCCATACGAATGTAATCCTGATAAAAACATATTGACACCCAAGAAGGCAAACAAAGTCACAAACAAACCTATCACTGCCCACCATGCCATTGGTCTACCATGCCAACCTTTAGTCATCCGCATATGTAACCATGCCGCATAATTAAGCCATACGATCAACGCCCATGTTTCTTTAGGATCCCATGACCAATAGCCTCCCCATGCTTCCGCTGCCCATAATGCACCTAATATTGTGGCGACAGTGAAAAAAGCAAAGCCCAAGGCAATGGCTTTATACATCAAATCATCCATCACGTTGAGTGGTGGCAAGCGAGATGCAATTAAACCATTAGGAGCAACACTCTGCCGCCAAGACATTAATAAATAGGCCATACCAATCATCGCCGCCATTGAGAAGGCACCATAACCGACAAAATTGGCCGGCACATGGATCTTCATCCAATAACTTTGTAAGGCCGGCACTAAAGGCTGGATCTCATGTGCGCTTTTTTCAAAGGTATACCAAAGCTGAAATGCCACCGCTGCACTGATCACTAATAATACAAAACCACCCAAACTACGTATTTGGTAACGGCGTTCATAAAATAAATACAATAAGGCCGTAATCACCGCGAAGAGAATAAATACTTCATATAAATTACTAACAGGAATATGGCCTACATCAGGACTGATTAAATAGGACTCACGCCAACGAACCATCAATCCGACCATACCCATAGTCGTAGCTGACCATGTTAATGCCGAAGCTACTTTCTCGGTGAATTCTGATCGTAATAACAAGCCTAAAAAATAGGTCAGGGTGGCTAAGACAAATAAGGCACTCATCCACATAAAGGCAGACTGGCTAGCCAAAATATAATTTAATAAAAAATCCTTCTCCGCCAGAGCTAAATCAGTGCCATAAAGATATAAAGCAATAAAACTAAAGACCGCCACAACGGCGACATGCTGCCGAAAACCAGGCCAATTTTGCCCTAATAAAGACAAGGTGACCGCCGTTAATACAACAATAGCAATTTCATAACCATCTAAAACATGAGAATACAATGACAACAACACAATACCGGCTACGGCCATTAAGCCGTACCAGATCCATCGTGTTAATGAACAACTGTCATCATCAATCATCGTTCCTGCTATTTGTGTCATCCAATACTCTTCATTTTTATGCTGAACATATGAACCCTAATTAGGCCTTAGAGTTCCCACTGAGCTGTCTTAATTTTTGAACCATTCGTTCAAAATAGCCGTCAAATTCTCTCGGATTTCGATTACTCATTCCTGCTAACAGTATCATTGAATTTGATTCTTTATTTTTAACTATCATCCAAAAACGGCGCTGTGGTAGATAGAATAATAAAAAGACACCTGTAATCAATAATGCACAGCCAAAATAGACAATAGGTTTACCGGGCGATCGAGCCACCTGCAAACCACTGGCTTCAACATGCACATAATCCGTCAACAAGAAAAATACCGGCGCACCATAACGTGAAAGGCTACCCACAACATCAACCGCATCTTGCAAAAATAATAATTGTGAATCATCCACTAATTCGTCATCATCAAACCCGCTGAAATAGACCCGTGCCAACATTTCTCTTAACATGCTCAAATAAGCAGGCCCCAAAGTATCTCGTTCTGCTTCTGGTAAAGCTGTTTCAATAAAATCGTTCACTTCCACAAAACCACCCCGAACAAACATAGCCACCAAAGTCGCTAACGAATCATGCAGGCTTTGTTTTAAAGTATCACTTTGATCTGCCATCGACACTAAGGTTTCAACTGCCATCTCACCGGCTAATTTCTCAATGAGTTCACTATCTCTAAGCTGCCTTAAAAAACGGTTAAATGTGTCTAAGCCACCATCACTATCGACAGGAAGATATAAATAGCCAAAATCCTCGGCAGGACTAGAACGCACGCCGCTCAAATAAAATTCTCGACCATTACGCTCTACTGGCAACATATAATTTAAATATTCCCGGGCTTCACCGCTCTCTTCACGTAATTTAAACCCAAAACTAGGACCAAAGTTTCTCAGTCTATCGGGATCCTCTTCTGTCGGATCAGGATTAATATTAAACGGACGAAATGACAACATTTCAAGCTTTAGACTCTGCTGCCCCCAACTCATTTGTCGATTTTCAAAAACTTTAGTTTCAAATGAAACTGGGCTGCTACCGACACTTTGGTCTAAAGGCCAAGCTTCCAGCGTCAATTCTGAACCGCCATCACTAAAACTTGCCTGATAAATCGCATAACCTTTATAGATCAACGGGTGATTCACCGATATCGTAGTCGCTAATGGCTCTGCTACTTCCTTATCATAAAGCAGTAGATCCGTTTCAAATGATTTCGGTTGACCCGTTGCATAATGCTCAATTCTAAAATCTTTAACTTCTAATTTAAAAGGTAATTTCTGAATTAAATAACCATCTCGCATCGCCACAAAAGCAACATCCGATGAACGACCTTCAGGAATATGAATACTACCTCTAAATGCTTGATCCCCCACAGCTAAGCGGCTCTCAGCTGGAACCTCATTGATCGGCAAATCGCGCGTTTCTATCTTTAATGTGCCTTGCCACTCAGCAAATTTGAGTGGCAAATTACTATCCATCAAGCCACCTAAGCAGATAATAACAATCGCTAAATGGGTAAATATATACCCCATTCGATTCATTCCACCACGCATAGCAGAAACCAATATCCCATCCGCTTTCGGCGTTTGTTTAACTCGAAAACCCTGTTCTGCTAATTCAAGCTGCAACTCTTTTGCCGCTTCATCAACTGACGAATCAACTGACCATTGATCTTTATGATGCATCGCCTGCAAAGACTTTTCTTGAACGTGGGTACGTAAATTCCACATATCTTTCAACATACTAGGTGTATTTCGAATCAAACAAACAGATGTGGAAATGACCAATAAGGTAAGAATCGCCAGAAACCACAATGCACTATAGACATCGTATAACCCTGCCGTTTCAAAAATATCGAACCAGAACGGTCCAAATTTAATCAGATAATCAGTATACGGTTGGTTTTGTTGTAATACCGTACCGATGATAGAGGCTACAGCCAACGCTAGTAATAGCGTAATGGCTAAATCCATTGTCCCTAAAAATAGGAATATTCGCTGACCTAAGGTGTGGCGAGGAATAGGAGAATCACTAACATCCGACATAGCTGGTGAACCATTTTTTACTCAACACTGGAGGCGTGTCGATAAAAAGTCGCATGGCATTGACCACACGACTCTCAAGAATTTAATAATTAATGTAATCCAGATGCATATGCTGCAACGGCTTTCATTTCTGCTTCAGTCATTTTTGATGCAATATCACGCATCATGCTATTAGGATCATTGCTACGCACCCCGCTAGAAAATGCCTTTAATTGCGCTTCAAGATAGGTACTGTGTTGCCCCATTAATGCTGGCCATTTTGCTGCCGGCACACCTGCACCTGTTGGACCATGGCAAGCCATACAAGCAGGAACACCTGATTCTTTATTACCCGCACGATACAGTGTCTTACCCGCATTGAGAAAATCCTCAGAAACCGCACCTGGTGTCACTTTATTACTGGAATAATAAGCAGATAAATCCGCGATGTCTTGTTCTGTCAGTGCTGCAACCATGGGCGCCATAACTGCATTTTCACGTGCCCCATTTTTAAACTCAGCAATTTGCTTAACCAAATAAGCTTCGCCTTGACCAGCCAATTTTGGAAACATATTCGATGGACTATTGCCATCAGCACCATGACACGCTGCACAAACAGCAGCCTTACCTTTGCCCGCAGAGGCATCGCCTGCCGCCATAGTCGGCATGACCGACACCAAACTTACATATGCGACGGTCATCATCAACAATTTCTTCATCATTATTCCCAAATTGACTTCTAATATTCTAAACAACAGTTATGCTACCCTTATTGAGCTATTTTTGCACCCCGCTTATTCTCAAATTTTAATTTAATGATGACTCATATTAAGGGTTTTTAATGTCACAGCCATACCGTCAAGCTCATTACACGATTAGTGCTACTCAGTTATCTGAGCTGCCAATAGACAGTGGTATTGAAGTTGCTTTTGCAGGTCGTTCAAATGCCGGAAAATCTAGCGCAATTAATACTATTACCGATCAGAAATCATTAGCTAGGATTAGTAAAACACCTGGTCGAACTCAAATGATTAATTTTTTCACACTAGATGACTCGCGAGCTTTAGTTGATCTTCCTGGTTATGGTTACGCTAAAGTCCCTGAAAAAATGAAAATACGGTGGCAGCAAACTTTAGGAAAATACCTTGAAACTCGACAAGCATTAAAAGGTCTGATGCTTATGATGGATATTCGCCACCCACTAAAAGAATTTGATATTCAAATGATTAAATGGGCTAATCAATCGAATTTAGCTGTCCATATTTTGCTCACCAAAGCTGACAAATTAAAAAGCGGGGCAGCTAAAGCAAGCTTACATAAGGTGAACTCTGAACTAAAAAAGCTAGAGTTAAATGCTTCAGTACAATTGTTCTCGTCACTTAAAAACACCGGAAAAGAGGAAGCTATTAACCAACTTAATAATTGGTTTTACCCAGAAAGTGAATTAACTGAATAAGGATTTGATATGAATGATACAGTCCATAGTCGTCGCCAGTTTTTACAAAAAGCAGCTCTTGGCGGTGCATTAACCGCAGGCGCTGCCATAAGTCTACCGGTATTAGCGAACCCAGAAAAACTTGAGTTCCCAGATAATTTACCAGAATCAATGCGTGTCCCTGGCGGCGAATTTAGTAATTACGGTCAACCCTCAGAGCATGAGCAAGAAGTTATTCGCTGGATTTCAGCCAATCCTGCTGCACCGGGAAATGGCGTATCCTGGACACCATTACATGATCTTCAAGGCACCATCACCCCCAATGGACTCCATTATGAACGTCATCACAATGGCGTGCCTCAAATAGATCCAGAACAACATACTCTCCTCATTGATGGGCTGGTTGATAAGCCGTTAAGTTTTGATCTCAAAAGCTTGATGCGCTACCCAATGGTTTCTCGCACTTGTTTTATCGAATGTGGCGGCAACAGTAATAGTGGTTGGCGTAGCAATCCCATTCAAGCCAAAGCAGGTTATGCGCATGGCCTCGTTTCCAATGCAGAATGGACTGGTATTCCTCTAAAATTATTGC
>JAUXFA010000171.1 GCA_030620285.1 Piscirickettsiaceae bacterium | reverse complement strand
CATTAAATCAGCACCAGCAAGACAAGACGATAACAGACTGATAGCATAGCCATATAAGGATATAAAAGTCACAAGATAGTTCAAACATTGAGTGATAACGAGGAATAATTGTGTCAGAAAAGAAAACACGGGAAACCCATCAGGATTCAATAATAGCGATCACTATTTCAATTATTTTGGTGATAGCTGGTTTTTGGACAGCATATCAGTTTGTTGGTCCTGCACCACCCTCTCAAATCATTATCAGCAGCGGTAGTGAAGAAGGTGCTTATTTTGATTACGCACATCAATATCAACAAATTCTTGCTAGTGATGATATTGAACTCAAAATCTTAAGTTCTGCGGGTTCAAGCGAAAATATTCAAAGGTTACTCAATGGCGAAGCGGATATTGCCTTTGTTCAAGGTGGGACAGGCAATCAACAAAGCGATGATGAATTACTTTCTCTGGGCAGCCTTTATTATGAACCGATATGGCTATTTTATCGCCAGCCTTTGAGCATTAACAGTATTCCTGATTTAGCGGCTAAAAAAGTGGCGATTGGCGCAGAAGGTAGTGGTACACGTTATGTCGCCCAACAAATTCTTGCTGATAATAGTATTGATCACACTAATACGGAATTACTGGCACTTAGTGGCAACAATGCGTCGTCTGCACTTGTTGAAGGAGCGCTGGATGCTTTATTTATGATCGGCTCACCCAAGTCGGAGATTATTCAAGAGTTATTGAATAATCAGCAGATTAGCTTGATGAGCTTTAAGCGTGCCGATGCTTATACTCGGTTGAATCCTTTCCTTTCTCGTATTAACCTGCCTCAAGGCATTATCGACTTAGAAAAAAATATTCCAGAGCAAGAAATAGTACTTTTGGCTCCGACCGCTAACTTAGTCATTAGAAAAGACTTTCATCCAGCGTTGAGTGTGCTGTTATTGCAAGCTGCTGACAAAGTTCACCAGACAACTACCTTGTTTTCTAGAAAAGGGACCTTTCCCAGCGCAGATTATTTAGAGTTTGCTATTAGTGATGAAGCAAGCCGATATTACGACAAAGGTGCGCCCTTTTTAATGCGGTTTTTACCTTTCTGGGCGGCGACTTTGATTGACCGTATGGTGGTGATGATAATTCCTGTTATTGCTTTATTATTCCCACTTTTTAAAATTGCCCCCCCTCTTTATCGCTGGCGAATTCGATCTAAAATTTATCGTTGGTATCGGGAGTTACAAGCTGTTGATGATGTTTTATTTAGGCACGATTTAACCGCAGAACGGCAACAGGATCTGATGAGTGAATTGGAACGAATTGAAGCTGAGGTTAATAAGGTTAAAACACCATTATCGTATGCAGATCAAGTCTATAATTTATTACTACATGTCGATTTGGTGCGAAATAAGATCTTAAAAACATAATTATTCATGATCTTCTTTTTTCTTGCGCACGCGTCGTGATAAACCACCATGCATGCGACATCTATCCGCTAAACAGCCACGGTCCCAACCTTCAGGTGGTCGAATAACAACGGATAATTTACATTTACGGCCGTTTGATAATGGCGCACCGCAGGCAGGCCGATAACGTTTTATCTTTTCCCAACCCTCAAGCACTTGGGTGGCACGGCGAATGATCTTAGATTGTTTTAATGTTAATTCTCGATGGCCTAAAGGCTGTATTTTTTGATCAGAGTTTCGCCACCAATAGCGCGCAACAGGCAGTGGTAATCCAAAGCGTCGAGCTAAATCATCGGGCTTACGAAATATTTCCAGCTTTAACAGCGTCAATGCCGCTTTTTCAAGCCGAGTAGTAAATTCTCTACTCTCTTCAGGCGTCATTTGATTTTGCTTTCAGGGTATCTAATAGTGAAATAACTTCATCGGCAAGGTTTTCAACCTCACTTTCTGGTTTTGCAATTGTTGTTACTGATATTCCCGCTTTGATAACACTATCCGGATCACCGCTAATTAAAGGGTGCCAGTTAGGTAAGGGCTCCCCCTCTGCCAGTAATCGATATGCACAAGTACTCGGTAGCCAATTGAAATATTCTGCCTGTTTGACACTGAGTTGAATGCAATCGGGCATTAATTGTTCACGGTTGTCATAGTCTTTACAGCGACAACTATTAAGATCCAGCAATGAACAAGCCGCACGAGTGTAATATATTTTGCCATCATCTTCATCTTCTAATTTGTGCAAGCAACACCGGCCACAGCCATCGCATAAACTTTCCCACTCATCATGGGACATTTGACTGAGTCGTTTGTATTCCCAGAATCCACTAGATGTTTTATTCTGTGTAGTCATGACTGCTCATTCAGATATATCGACAATACTGTTACCTTTAGTTGCACAATTCAATGCTGATTCTATATTACTGGTCGGCGATATTGCCGCCACTTCATATACACAACAGCAAGATACCAGATTGCAGGTACTGAAAACACCATTTAGTTTAGAACAATTAACAACAATAGCGACTATTGACTTGGCTATTATTAGTGAAGTGATCGATATTTTAGATAAGCCTGACGGCATCGAATGGTTGAGCATGCTTCGACATTGTCATGTGCAACATATGATCATTATTTCAGAAAGTGAGCAAGCTAAGCAGCGAGGTTGGCAATTGGCTGACTATTTAGCAGTGGGCATGGCACATATTGCGACCAGCAATAATTACCAAATATTTAGCTATGCGATTGAACATTATCGGCCTAAAAAAGACTGGCTAAATAGTCGCTTTTGGGCCAACCCTGAAAACTACGGTAAATATCGCTGGTAGGTAACTGATTGCAAAAGATTTTCATGCATTAAAGTCATGAATAATATATAATGAATCGTATGGAAATGATCGATTTTAACAATCCCGACTTCTACCTTAATCGCGAACTCAGTATGCTGGAATTTAACTGGCGAGTACTGCAACAGGCGCTGGATCCTGATGTTCCATTATTAGAGCAACTCAACTACCTTTGCATTTCATCAACTAACCTTGATGAGTTTTTTGAAGTCCGAGTTGCCGGCTTGGTTCAGCAAATTGAAATTGGTGATCCCTACCTTGAATCTGACCAAATATCGGCACAAGATGCACTAAAACTGATTGCCATTCGTGCCAATGAGTTAGTGGATGAACAATATAGAATATTGAATGAAGTGCTGTTGCCAGCGCTCGCTGAACAATCAATTCAGATTTTACCTCGTAATGATTGGTCTGATGAGCAGCAAGACTGGCTCCGCACCTACTTTATTGAAGAAGTTGCTCCTGTTTTAAGCCCAATGGGATTAGACTCTGCCCACCCCTTTCCACGCTTGCTTAATAAAAGTTTAAATTTTATTGTTTCATTGGTCGGTAAAGATGCTTTTGGACGTAATCGGAGTTCTGCTATATTACAAGCCCCCCGCTCTTTACCTCGTGTTATAGAATTACCTGAAGCGACCAAAAATGGCTGTGACCATAAGTTTGTATTTTTATCATCGATCATTCATGCCTTTGCCGATGATTTGTTTTATGGCATGACCGTAAAAGGATGTTATCAATTCCGTGTCACTCGAAATAGTGATTTAGCAATTGATACGGAAGAAACCAGTGATCTATTAGTCGCTATTTCTGATGAGTTAACGCATCGCAATTATGGTGATGAAGTGCGCTTAGAAATAGCCCATAACTGTCCAGAAGAAATGGTTGATTTTCTGCGGGTAGAATGTGGAATGCAGCGTGATAATGTCTATTTAGTGAATGGCCCGGTCAATTTGAGCCGACTACAAGCGGTATATTCATTAGTGAATCGGCCTGATTTAAAATTTAAACCATTTACTCAAGGGCGGTCATCAGAGCTCTCGGCAGACAGTGACCTTTTTGCCTCTATTCGCAAGCATGATTTTTTATTACACCACCCATACCAGTCGTTTTCGCCAGTAGTGGATCTGCTTAAACAGGCAGCAGCTGATCCCTCAGTACTCGCCATCAAACAGACCCTTTATCGTACTGGAGCTAAATCACCAATTGTTGATGCATTAGTTGCGGCGGCGCATGCCGGTAAAGAAGTCACGGTGGTGATTGAACTTCGTGCACGATTTGATGAAGAAGCCAATGTGGCGCTCGCAGCTAGATT
>JAUXFA010000199.1 GCA_030620285.1 Piscirickettsiaceae bacterium | reverse complement strand
TCACGCCACGGCTAGCCGAAATTGAAGATCTAGGTGCAAAACACAAAGCGGCCGAAGCCCGCCTTGCGGAAGTATTACAAAAACTTACTGATGTTGCTATGGCATTACCCAATATTCCGCAAGCTGCTGTGCCAGCAGGCACAAACGAAGATGATAATGTCGAAATATCACGCTGGGGCGAGCCTAAGTCTTTTGATTTTGAGCCTAAGGATCATGTTGATCTTGGCGCTGGTTTTGATGGAATGGATTTTGAAACAGCCGCTAAAATTAGTCAGGCACGCTTTGTTACCTTACAAGGGCCATTAGCAAAATTACATCGAGCATTAACCCAATTTATGCTTGATATGCACACTGAACAACATGGCTATACCGAAACGTATGTACCCTATTTAGTGAATAGCGATTCATTGCGTGGTACCGGTCAGTTACCGAAATTTGCAGAAGATTTATTTGCTATTAAAGACACTGATTTATATTTGATTCCAACGGCCGAAGTGCCAGTGACTAATATTGTTCGCGATACCATTTCAACGGACAAACAATTACCGTTGAAATTTGTTGCCCATACCCCATGTTTTCGGAGTGAGGCAGGTTCATACGGCCGTGATGTCCGAGGTTTGATTCGCCAACATCAATTTGAAAAAGTCGAATTAGTGCAAATTGTACGGCCTGAAGATTCTGATGCCGCCCATGAAGCACTGACCGAACATGCGGAAACTATTTTACAAAAATTAGAATTGCCCTATCGAAAAGTGATTTTATGCATGGGTGATTTAGGTTTTGGATCAAGTAAAACCTATGACTTAGAGGTTTGGTTGCCAAGCCAACAAACCTATCGTGAGATTTCATCATGTAGTAATTTCCAAGATTTCCAAGCGCGCCGATTGCAAGCTCGCTGGCGTAATCCTGAAACAGGCAAACCAGAGTTAGTGCACACCATTAATGGCTCAGGGTTAGCGGTGGGACGCGCTTTACTGGCGGTGATGGAAAATCATCAAGACCAGCAAGGTCGCATCTATATTCCAAAGGTTTTGCAACCTTATATGGGCGGTAAGGAATTTATTGGTGGGTAACTTTTCACTGATACAAAACATTGTTATTTGGGCGCTACCAGTATTGTTTGCGATCACCGTGCATGAAGTTGCACATGGTTGGACCGCGTTGAAATTTGGTGACAGAACAGCACAAATGATGGGTCGTTTGACGTTAAATCCAATAAAACATGTCGATCCTGTGGGTACGATATTATTGCCAGTTATTTTACTAATGATGCCGGGAATTAGTTTTATTTTTGGTTGGGCAAAGCCGGTACCAGTCACATGGCAAAATCTTAATAATCCAAAGAAAGATATGATCTGGGTTGCACTTGCTGGACCGTTGGCAAACTTGGTGATGGCTATTATCTGGGCCTTGATTGCAAAAATTGGATTAGTAATAGGCGGCAGTATGCAAGCTCTGTTTTATATGGGCATTGCGGGCATTCAAATTAATGCCGTATTAATGCTGCTGAACTTATTACCTCTCCCACCTTTAGATGGTGGTCGTATTTTAGTTGGCTTATTACCCGGACCATTAGCATGGCGTGTTAATCAAATTGAACCCTATGGTTTTTTCATCTTGGTGGGTTTGATTTATTTTGGCATTATTAGCATGATTTTATCACCCTTAATGCGTGGCTTTATGAGCATATTATTTGCATTATTTGGTCTCAATTAATTAGAAGGAACAGGAATTGGATACAGTTGCACTACAGTCTCGTCGAATCGTTTCAGGTATGCGCCCAACGGGACAGCTCCACCTTGGGCATTATCATGGCGTCTTAAAAAACTGGATTACACTTCAGCACGAATATGAGTGTTTCTTTTTTGTAGCAGATTGGCATGCTTTAACGACACATTATGAAGAGAGCGGCATTATTGAAGACAGTGTTTGGGAAATGGTCATTGATTGGATCGCCGCCGGTATAGAACCATCAGCAGTGTCATTATTTCTGCAATCGAAAGTCCCTGAACATGCTGAATTACACTTATTGCTTTCAATGATGACACCGATCTCATGGTTAGAACGCGTTCCGACCTATAAAGATCAGCAAGAAAAACTCAAAGAAAAAGACTTATCAACATATGGTTTCTTAGGTTATCCCTTGCTACAAAGTGCAGATATTTTGATTTATCGTGCTGGCCAAGTGCCTGTTGGTGAAGATCAAGTGGTACACGTTGAATTAACCCGTGAAGTGGCGCGGCGTTTTAATCATATCTATGGTCGCGAAAAAGACTTTGAACAAAAAGCGGAAGCAGCGATTAAGAAAATGGGCAAAAAGAATGCGAAACTGTATTCTAATTTACGAAAAGCCTATACCGAACAAGGTGATGCTGAAGCCTTAGAAACAGCAAGAGCCTTGTTAAAAAGCCAGCAAAATTTAGCATTGGGTGATACCGAACGTTTATTTGGTTACCTCGAAGGAGGCGGTAAAGTTATATTGCCAGAGCCTCAAGCCTTATTGACTCCCGCAGCAAAAATGCCCGGATTAGACGGCCAGAAAATGTCTAAATCTTATGGCAATACTATTGCATTACGTGAGCCGGAAGATTCCTTAGCTGAGAAAATTAAAAGAATGCCGACTGATCCTAGTCGTGTTCGTCGTACTGATCCTGGTGATCCGGACAAATGTCCAGTGTGGCAGTTACATGAAATCTATGCTACCGAAGATCAAAAACAATGGGTGCAAGAAGGCTGTCGTACCGCAGGGATTGGTTGTTTGGATTGCAAAGGCCCATTGATTGATGCTATTTCTGCAGAACTAAAACCCATTCGTGAGCGTGCAGAAGAATTGAGTCAACACCCAGAAGATGTTCGTCGCATTATTGAAGATGGTAATGAATCAGCACGAGAAGTTGCCCGTGATACTTTAGAAGAAGTACGTGCAGTAATGGGGCTTAGTTATAAATAATCATTTAGAATAGTCATTTTTTCACCGTGAAGGCGTTGAAAATAACCTAAAAATACTCATTGGCTATATGCCAACTGCGCTTTTTAGAATAATTTCGCCTTGCCACGATAAAAAACCTAAATATTCAAAATGATTATAAACATATAGACGTAGAAAATTATTAACAGATTAATACATGTCGGGAGACACTAACAATGGCAGAAAGAATTCAAAAAGTACTAGCACGAGCAGGATATGGCTCTCGTCGTCAGCTTGAAGGTCTAATTAAGGACGGAAAAGTCACTGTAAATGGTGATATTGCTAAATTAGGCGATCAAATTGAGCAGGGTGATACGGTACGTCTTGATAGCAAGCCGCTATCCCCTAAACGCCTGTGGCAAAAGCCCAAACAAGTACTACTTTATAATAAGCCGGTCGGTGAGGTCTGTACTCGGAAAGACCCCGAAGGTCGCCGTACAATTTTCCAATCATTGCCGACACCAGAACAAGGTCGCTGGGTCAGTGTTGGACGATTAGATATCAATACCAGTGGTTTGATCATTTTAACAACCGATGGTGAATTAGCGAATAAATTAATGCATCCATCAAATGAAATGGATCGTGAATATGCGGTGCGAGTATTGGGTGATGTGACACCAGTAATTATGCAGAATTTGCGTGATGGTGTTGAATTAGATGATGGTAAGGCAAAGTTTGCTGATATTCAGGATGCCGGTGGCGAAG
>JAUXFA010000067.1 GCA_030620285.1 Piscirickettsiaceae bacterium | reverse complement strand
TCTTATTATCAAATGAATCCTTGGCACCACCGATCTTAGCGACTTTTTCACGAAGATAATCGTCACGCTTTTTAGTTAGCACTTTCATATCTTGCTCGAGATCATTTCGCTCATTTTTTGCTTTAGCAATAAAGGATACTTGCTGTTCAGGTGCCATAGCCTGTATAGAAGCAGGTAGCTCATTTTCAGGAATATCGACAAGTTCAACTCGGCCGCTACTAATAGCATCGACTAACTCATCATTCCCTAAGAAATTAGTCTTACCACTTTTTGAGGCATTGAATGCCGCTCGTCTGGCACGTGATTCATCACTTGCGTCTTTATGTAGTTTATTAGCCGCCTCGACTTTTAATGCCTGTTTTCGTTGCGTTTCTTCATCACCGTAATAAAGGCGAGTGTCGTCTAACTGGGCAGATAATTCAGCCATTGTTTTATCAAATGGTGTGGCAATTGCAACGGCATTGCCAGAAGATTCAACTTGAAAATAATCACCACTACCCAAACGAGCGACTTGTTGCCAACTTGCAGTCGTCGCGGTGTCTTGTCCTGCTTGAATAGTATTGATAATAATACCTTTTCGTTTTGCAACAATCATGGTTTGTGGGTATTTCACATCATTTTGATAATCCATATGTGCTGGTGCATCACCGACGAGAAATACTACTTTGTAGGTTTGTTGGTCAGTACTCCATGACATATTATTAACCGCATCATATAAACCTTGGTTAACACTTTCAGGAGTATCGCCACCCCCATCAGCTTTAAAATCCATTAATCGGGCATACATCGAATCAAGATCATTAGATAAAGCAACAGTTTTAGTGACATAAGCATCACCACGGTCACGGTAGGCAACCAGCCCTACTTTTATATCAGGTGCAGTTTGTGCTGAGGCCATAGTGCTGGCAATAGACCAGATCTTTTCTTTGGCAGCGTCAATTAATCCACTCATGCTACCGGTGGTATCCAGTACAAAGACCACTTCTATTTTAGGATGTTCATTCGCTATCGGCGCGATTGCAACAGGATCAATGATTGGAGGTGTATGTGTTGTAGTTGCCAAAGCGTTTTGAATGGTTGGAAACAATGTAACAGTGATAGCTGTTGCTGTGAAAATACTTAAAGCGAGTAATTTGGTTTTCATAATAAGTTCCTTTATTGTGTAGTCGAAAGTTGGCGAACAGCTGTTTCAGCCGCACGATACGAACGTTGAAAATTGTCATCATTATCAAAAGAAATTGATTTGTTAGACGCTGATTTTTTGATGTTTTTGGGGATCATCACAAACAATGCCTGGCTAAGAAAAAAACACCAAAGAGTTAAAAATAAGCTATTGGTATGGCTCGCAACCAGAAAAGCAAAGCCGATACTGAAGCCATTTAATGCAAGATCAGTTAATGATGAAATTAAACTGGAATAAAAATATAACGACCGGACCAGCCAAATGGTGATCAAGTGTCCTAATATAAATAATGTGATCGGTGGCCAAACAAACCATAGACTAATAATGCTGATAAACCAGAGAGTTATTACCATGATCCGGCCAACACGCTCTTTACTTCGACTTAATAAATACAGGATGTAACTAAATGTCAGTCCACTGATTAACAAATGAATGACAATACTGGTCGAAAATAGTGATGACAGGCTAAAAAAGACTATGCTGCTCAGAAAACTAAAGACGAGAGCAACAAAAATTCCCTCAGGAAAAGTAGCTGTTTTCATGACTGACTCCATTTTTGTTTTTCATGGATAAAAGCAACTTCGATATCTTCCTGTTGCACAGAAAATGAATGCCTAGACCATGGTTCGCTAGCATCATCATCGGTGTTTGTTTGCTTAAATATGGCTGCTTTTTGTTTCATGCTTTCCAGTTGAGACCGATGTTCTGATAATTGTGATTTCAGCTGAGTAGAATTTTCTTGTGACGTTATTTGTTGTTTGTTTAAGGATTTTAGGAGTTGCTGCGTTTCGAGTTTTCGCTTTATTAAGCTACGTGCCAAATCATCTTTATCAGATTCGAAGCAGACTTCTAATTGTTCATCTAAATCCGTTAATGATTGTTTGATGTCATCTTGTTTGCTCGACAACTTTTTCTGCTCAAAATCGAATAACTTTATTTGTCGTTCATTATTTGACAGTGTTTCTTCCATTTCACGAATAGCTTGTTTAAGTAGCAATTCAGGTTCTTCTATATGATCAAGTACCGCATTCATATCTGCATGAAACAGTCTTGATAGTCGTGTAATTAATGCCATTTTTATTACCTCCAAATTTAATGTAAATGTCACGATTTACAGTGTAGAGGGGGAGGTACAAGTTAAATAGACACATTTTGGTAAAACCTTAGGTCACATTTTTTACAAAAAATTTACATAACATCAGTGGGAAAGTTTTAGACTGTGTTCATGCAACAAAAACTACGAATATTAATTGTTGAAGATGAGGCCGCTATCCGTGAAGGTTTGATAGATGTTTTTGTCTATCACGGCTATGAGGTCGATTTTTCAGCTGATGGTGCTGAGGGCTTAGATAAAGCGCTTACTGAGAAATTTGATTTGGTATTACTAGACGTGATGCTGCCGAGTTTAAATGGCTTTGAGATTTGTAATCAGATCCGTGAGCACGATCGTGACCAAGCTATTATTATGCTGACGGCCAAAAGCAGTGATGACGACATTATCGAAGGTCTAACCCTCGGTGCAGATGATTATATTGCCAAGCCTTTTTCGGTCGCTCAACTGGTGTTAAGAGTGCAAGCGGTATTACGCCGAACACATAATGTGATCGATCAAAATGAGCATATTCAGCTGGCTGATGATGTCACCATAGATTGTCAAAACTTATCAGGTCAATGTGCCGGACAAACACTCTCTTTTACCCGTCGTGAAATAGAAATATTGCAATACTTGCACGCTAATTCACAACGACCTGTTTCACGAGATGAATTACTGCATAAAATATGGGGCTATGCCGATAATATTGAGCTAGAAACACGCACAGTCGATATTCATATCGCCAAACTTCGCCGTAAGATTGAGCCCGATCCTTCTCAGCCACAATATTTAACGACCGTGCGCAGTGCTGGTTATCGTTTACACGGTTAAATGATGTTAAAAAATAAGCTAATAGGCCTAGATCAGAAAACACTACGACGTTGGCTGACAATGTTTTTTCTAGCCCTAGTGATACCCACAGCATTATTAATTCAGCAATCTTATAGCCGTCTAAAATGGGAAACATTTCATCAACATCAAGTGATGGCAAATGAGTTGGCGACACGTATTGATAATCAATTTTTACAATTGATTAATGCCGAACAACAGCGGTCTTTTACTGATTATTCATTTTTGAATGTAGTGGGTGATCCTGCTGTAAGTTTTTTCCAACGTTCACCACTTTCAATTTATCCAATCGCATCGGAAATACCGGGGCTGATTGGTTATTTTCAAGTAGATTCATTAGGTAAATTAAAAACGCCATTAATACCTGAAGTGGTCGAGCAGGCTAATAATTATGGGGTGACTGATACCGAGTTAGTCGAGAGGCTGGCGCTGCATAATAAGATTCAAACTATCTTAAGTGATAATCGTTTAGTTCAAAATGAACATACCGGTGGTTTGGAATTAAATAAAGATAAACGCCAAGATACCGAAGGCGAAGATGACGCTATTTTTTCGAGTATTGCTAGAGATCTTCCATCATCAATAGAGAGCACTGAAGTTGTAGTATTAGAAGATGAATTTCAGCCTTCAATACAAGGCCAATCCGCTTTTGATCAGTTAGCAAAGAGCTTGCCTAAAAAGTCTCAATCAGAAGGTAAATTAGGGCGGGTAGAAGATCTAAAATTAGAACAAAATTATCAAGACATCTTGGCTGAACAAGTACTAATGAAGGAAAAACAGCGACAAACTGAACGTACTAAGACTATCGAAAATCGTGCTCGCAAAGAACAAAGTGTTTTGCCTGAAGCGGTGAGGGATTCAAGTGCAAAATACGATCTTGATGTAACTGAATCAGTTGCAATAGCGGCTAGCCCTACTATGCAATCCAACTTAGCTCCATTGCGCATCAATACCTTTGAAAGTGAAGTTGACCCCTTTGAGCTTAGCCAATTAGATAGTGGTCATTTTGTACTATTTCGTAAAGTTTGGCTCAATGAACAACGTTATATTCAAGGAGTGCTAATCGAGCAGCAATCTTTCTTAGATCACATTATTAATGCCGCATTTAGAAACACAGCTTTGTCGGCGATGAGTAATTTATTAGTGGCATATCAAGGTAATGTTCTGCAAGCATTCACCAGCCAAACAAGACAAGGTTATGTATCGAGTAGTCGTGAATTAACAGGTGAAATACTCTATCAAACACGGCTATCTGATCCGCTAAGTGATATGCAATTATTATTTAGTATTACTCAGTTGCCAGCAGGTCCAGGTGGCACAGTAATTAAGTGGTTAGCATTAATACTGGCATTGGTTTTGTGCATTGGTTTTTATTTGATGTATCGGCTGGGAGTTGGCCAGATTAATCTTGCCAATCAGCAACAAGATTTTGTTTCTGCTGTTAGTCATGAATTAAAAACACCACTTACCTCTATTCGCATGTATGGCGAAATGTTACGTGAAGGTTGGGCCAGTGAAGATAAGAAAAAAAGCTATTATGACTTTATCTTTGATGAAAGCGAACGGCTATCTCGGCTAATCAATAATGTATTGCTAATGGCAAAATTGACTAGAAATAAGCAGCAAGTCGATCTGCAAAACATAATTGTGGCAGAGTTAATAGACAGTGTTCAAGAAAAAGTCTCTACTCAAATCAAGCAGGCAAGGTTTGAGTTAGTATTGCAGTGTGATCAAGAGGCTGCACAAGCCACCTTAAATATTGATGCAGATTGGTTTACTCAAATCATGATTAATTTGGTCGATAATGCCATCAAATTTTCTGCCCAGTCAGACAGTAAAAAAATTGAATTATCTTGCCAACAATTGAGCAATAGCCAAATTCAGTTTAGTGTGCGAGATTATGGCCCAGGTATTGCTAAACAACAAATGAAGAAAATTTTTCAATTATTTTATCGCAGTGAAAGTGAATTAACTCGTGAAACAGTTGGTACAGGTATTGGTTTAGCTTTGGTACATCAGATGACAGTGGGTATGAATGGCCAAATTGATGTGGTCAATGGTGAGCCTGGTGCCGAATTCCGAATTCAGTTTCCTGTTGTAAAATAACCTTTATTTTGTAAGGGTACTTGATTTAATACTATTTCCTCCCCATGTCTTTATCAACCAAAAGATAAATGAGGATATGCAGTATGCAAATCGAAAAATTAACTAGTAAGTTTCAAGAAGCCTTGGGTGCTGCTCAAAGTATGGCTGTGGGGCGTGATCATCAATTCATCGAGCCAGCTCATTTGATGCTAGCTTTATTAGAACAACGATCAGGAACGGTAAAACCACTATTGGCACAAAGTGGTGTCAATGTAACCGCCTATCAGGCGGACTTGCAAGGACAACTCAATCGACTTTCACAAGTTGAAGGTGGTTCGGGTGATATTCATATTTCACAAGATACCAGTCGTTTGTTTAATCAAACAGATAGGTTGTCTCAAAAGCGACAAGATCAATATATTTCAAGTGAATTATTTGTATTGGCTGTGGTTGAAGATACACAACAGCATGGTGAATTATTACGGAAAAATGGTGCTAATAAAGCGGTTATAGAGGCGACAATTGATAAGATTCGTGGCGGTGAAAAAGTGACCGATCCGAATGCGGAAGAACAACGACAAGCATTAGAAAAATATACTATTGATCTCACTGAACAAGCCGAAAAGGGCAAGTTAGATCCAGTGATTGGTCGTGATGATGAAATTCGCCGTACCATTCAAGTATTACAGCGACGCACTAAAAATAATCCAGTGTTAATTGGTGAGCCAGGTGTGGGTAAAACAGCGATTGCTGAAGGATTAGCTCAGCGGATAATCAATGGCGAAGTGCCAGAAGGCATGAAAAATAAACGACTATTATCACTTGATATGGGCGCTTTAATTGCTGGAGCAAAATTTCGAGGGGAATTTGAAGAAAGACTAAAAGCGGTATTAAAAGATTTGTCCAAACAAGAAGGTCAAATTATTCTGTTTATTGATGAACTTCATACCATGGTGGGTGCAGGGAAGGCGGAAGGCGCTATGGATGCTGGTAATATGTTGAAACCCGCATTAGCACGAGGCGAGCTACATTGCATTGGTGCAACTACTTTGGATGAATATCGCCAGTATGTTGAGAAAGATGCTGCCTTAGAGCGTCGATTTCAGAAAGTACAAGTCGGTGAGCCAAGCGTCGAAGATACCATTGGTATTTTGCGTGGTTTAAGTGAACGTTATGAGGTGCATCATGGGGTCAATATTACTGATCCTGCCATTGTCGCAGCAGCAACTTTATCGCATCGCTATATTAGTGACCGCATGTTGCCGGATAAAGCGATTGATTTAATTGATGAAGCAGCAAGTCGTATTCGGATGGAAATTGATTCTAAACCTGAATCACTAGATCGGATGGAGCGCCGATTAATTCAACTCAAGATCGAACGAGTTGCATTGAAAAAAGAATCCGATGATGCGTCAAAAAAACGCTTACAAATACTTGAAACTGAAATGAAAAAATTGGCACGTGAATATGCGGATTTGGAAGAAGTGTGGAAGTCGGAAGGCCAAGCGGTCT
>JAUXFA010000229.1 GCA_030620285.1 Piscirickettsiaceae bacterium | reverse complement strand
CGACTTTGACTACAATATGGTTTGTATTATTGATTAAGTGTCTTATCACCGCTGAGCCAATAAAGCCTGCGCCGCCAGTGACTAAAATGGTTTTCATTACTCTTTTTCCTGTAAGACCATCAAGCATTGTTGTAAGGAGTCTTTCCAATACGGGATAGTAATATCAAATGCTTGTTTGATTTTTGTTTTGTTTAATACGCTATAGTGCGGTCTTGCTGCTGGCGTGGGATAGTCCACTGTTTCGATCGGATTCACATCACATTGAAGGCCCGTTAGTTCAAATATTGTCTTGGCAAAATCATACCAACTGCAAACACCTTCATTACTATAGTGATAAGTTTCTGTAATAAAATTTGCTTGATCAAATGAGTTGCTAGTGACAATATTCATTATTGCCTGGGCTAGATCACGAGCATAGGTCGGGGTTCCAACTTGATCGAAAATAACATTTAACGCATCACGTTCATGCCCGAGTTTCCCCATCGTTTTAACAAAATTATTAGCAAATTCGGAATACAGCCAACTGGTCCTAATAATAAGAGCATTTTGAGGCATAGACTGCAATAAAGCTTGCTCACCTTTAAGCTTTGTTAAGCCATATACGCTTTGTGGCTGCACTTCATCTTTTTCAGTATACGGTCGATGTTGCTGGCCATTAAAAACATAGTCGGTTGAAATATGGATAAATTTTGCATTTTGTTGTTGTGCCATCTCCGCCAGATACTTTACCGCTAAATGATTAATGTTGTTAGCAAGTTCTGGTTCGGATTCTGCCTTATCCACTGCCGTATAGGCCGCACAATTAATAATGAGATCAAATGCATTGTGTTGGGAAAACTCGATAATATTTTTCTTGTCACTGAGATCTAACTGCTCAAGATCAGTAAAAATAAAATGCTGCCCGGGATAAGCAGCTTGTAAGCTTTTTAAAGATTGTCCAAGCTGACCATTTGCCCCCGTGACTAAAACAGTTTTTATATTATTCATAATAGTCAGTGTGGTAATCAAAACACTCTTTTAGTTCAGCCAGTGTTTGCTGCTTGTTGTCTTTATCCGATAACAGCAATGTTTCAGTCGCTAATTTCCAATCAATCGCTAGCTGAGGATCATCGAAAGCTAAACCTCTGTCACATTCTGGTGAATAATAATTATCAACCTTATAAGCAAAAGTCGCCGTTTCACTCAGCACCACAAACCCATGTGCAAAACCACGTGGAATGAATATTTGCTTTTTATTATCTCCTGTCAATTCAACGGCCACATATTGGCCAAATGTAGGGCTACCTCGACGAATATCCACTGCCACATCTAAAACACTGCCATTAATCACTCGTACCAGCTTACTTTGGGCATGTGGAGCCAATTGAAAATGTAATCCTCTTAGCACACCTTGCGATGATTTAGATTCATTATCTTGTATAAAATTAACGGTATAACCGATGGCTTGTTCAAATAGATCATGACGAAATGTTTCTACAAAATAGCCACGTTGATCACCATGGATCTGTGGCTCAATGACAAAAACATCAGGTATAGATTGGCAAATAAATTTCACGTTTTTAAATGCCTTCTGCAGCACGTTTTAACAAATATTGGCCATATTGATTTTTGGCCAATGGTTGGGCCAATTCAATCAGCTGTTCCTTTGAAATATAACCTTGCTCAAAGGCTATTTCCTCTAGACAAGCTATTTTTAAACCTTGGCGTTTTTCAATGGTTTCAATAAATTGTGCTGCATCTAATAGGCTTTCATGAGTACCCGTATCCAGCCATGCATAACCCCGTCCCATCAACTTGATTTTTAAGCGTTGTTCCAATAAATAGTGCTGATTCACTGTTGTTATTTCTAGCTCACCACGTGCCGAAGGTTTGATTTCTTTGGCCTTTTGAATCACATCATTAGGATAAAAATAAAGTCCTGTCACCGCATAATTACTTTTAGGCTCCAAAGGCTTTTCTTCAAGACCTATCGCATTACCGGAACTATCAAATTCAGCCACACCATATCGCTCGGGATCGGCTACTCGGTAACCAAACACTGTCGCCTTATTGGACTCTTTTACATTAGCAATAGCCTCAGAAAGAAGCTCGGTCAAATCATGGCCATGGAAGATGTTATCGCCGAGAACCAAACAAACATCATCATTGCCAATAAAGTCTTCACCCAATATAAAGGCTTGCGCCAAACCATCGGGTGACGGCTGAGCAACATATTCAAACTCCATGCCTAATTCATGGCCATCACCTAAAAGGCGTTGAAAATTCAACTGATCTTCTGGTGTCGTAATAATAAGGACTTCAGTGATCCCCGCCAGCATCAATACCGACATCGGGTAATAAACCATTGGTTTATCATAAAGAGGCACAAGTTGCTTTGAAACGCCTCGGGTAATGGGATAAAGTCGCGTGCCGCTACCACCCGCTAATATAATTCCTTTCATCTTCTTCTCTTCTTACTAAAATATTACAACGAAGCGAGCGCCTCATCGACCTTCATCCCTAACTTTTCATCACCTTGCTCGTCCGTTAAGCGTTTTGCAATATCCAAATATTTGGTCGCATCTGTTTTATTAGCTTGTTTTAAATGTAGTACGCCTAAGTGGTAATTAAACACCGCCATATCAGGCGATAGTGATACAACTCTTTCCAAGATTGGCTGAGCAATATCCAAATTGCCTAACTTCACATTCACCCATGCATAGGTATCAAGATAATATGTCTGGGTGGAATCTTTAAACTTAGCCGATATTTTTAAGGCTTTTTGAAGATTTTGTTCTGATTCAAAATTATCTGTTAACAAACTGGCCAGATTATTAATTGCTGGCTCAAGATTTTCATCTTTTTCCAATAATTTTTCATATATCTTTTTAGCACTTTCAAATTCCTCAACCAGTTCATGAATTGAAGCCAATTGCATTGCTAAAATTTTACTATCGGGATTATGAAGCAAACCAGTTTTACAGCTTTTTATTGCCTGTTTATTATTGCCTTTTATCAGATTAATTGTCGCTAATGAGCTGTGTCCTCTCACCCATTTAGGTTCGACCGCCAAGCCTTTTTCTACAACCGAAACCGCAGACTCAAAATCTTTATCTCGCTGGTAAATATTCGACAGCATACTGTATGCAAAAAATTGTTTTGGATTCGTGCTGATAAATTGATTCAAATAATCAATTAGTGCTTGTTTTTTATTCAAGTTTATATATGACGATGCCAAACCTTGTAAAGCACGATTCATCTCTGGGGTTTTGGCTAATGCCATTGTGTAATCGTCCACTGCCGAAGCATAGTCGCCTTG
>JAUXFA010000144.1 GCA_030620285.1 Piscirickettsiaceae bacterium | reverse complement strand
TCAAACGTCCCTTTGCAACCACATCTTCTGGCTTATAAGGGTAAACACCCACTTCGGATGCAAGCGTGATATGGCGGTCTTTGGTAATGATATAGCGCGCGGGACGCAAACCATTTCTATCCAGCGTACAAGCCGCATAACGGCCATCGGTTAATACTACACCAGCCGGGCCATCCCAAGGTTCCATATGCATAGAGTTAAAGTCATAAAATGCACGCAGTTCAGGATCCATTGTTGTCGCATGTTGCCATGCAGGTGGTATCAATAACCGCATTGAACGGAAGATATCAACGCCGCCAGCCATCAATGCTTCCAGCATATTATCCATACTTGAGGAATCCGAGCCCGTGGTACCGACAAGCGGCCGAATGTCATGCATATTCTCAATCAATGGCGTTGCAAGCTTGGCACCACGCGCCAATGCCCAATTACGGTTGCCTTCAACAGTATTAATTTCACCATTATGTGCCAAATAGCGGAATGGCTGCGCCAACCGCCATTCAGGCAAGGTATTGGTAGAAAAGCGTTGGTGGAAAACACAAATTGCCGTTTCCATCCGAGGATCATGTAGATCTTTATAAAAGACGGGTAAATATTCAGGCATTACCAAGCCTTTATAGGACACCACTTGTGATGACAATGTTGGAATATAAAATGCATCATCATTGGTCACTGCTTTTTCTGCTAAACGACGAGCAATATATAAATGGCGCTCGAATGGCGCTTGATCCATCGCTGCGCCAGCATTAACAAATACTTGTTTCATGATCGGCATTGAGCGCATGGCTTGTTCACCGCAAGCAGACTCTGCATCTACCGGCACATCACGCCAACCTAAAACCTCAAGACCTTGGCCGATTAATTGCTCCGTCACAATGCCTTGGTTGAGCGTTGATTTTGCAGCATCTTGAGATAAAAACACCATGCCTACGGCATAGTTATCCGCCAAAACAAAACCGAGCTCATCGGCAATTGCACGGAAAAAACTATCTGGTTTCTGCATCAACAAACCACAACCATCGCCGGTTTTACCATCAGCGCCGATTGCACCACGATGCGTCAAGTTACCCAAGGCCTCGATAGACGTTGTCACTAACCAATGGCTAGCTTTACCGTCCATCTGCGCCATCAAACCAAATCCGCAGTTGTCTTTTTCAAATTTAGACCGATATAGGCCTTGTTCTAATTCTGTTGGCTGACCCACGTCACATACCTTCAATAATTACTGTTAATGCCTGTCTTCCCGCCACCTGTGGGCATGAGAAGCGCTGCCTTATAATAAAAAGACGGCAAAATGGATCAGCTATTATAGCTGTTGATCTCATGCCATACAATGATCCCAACATCTTTGTTGAAATGGCTTGTCAAAGCTGTAAATTTCCCTAAATTCAATAAAATAGCTAAAATGATGTGTTGTTTTGAAGTAATACAACGGATACATCATGAATAAACCTGTCGTCGGCGTGGTCATGGGAAGCAATAGTGACTGGCCTATTATGCAAAAAACAGTCGAGCAGCTTGAAGCCTTTGGCGTCGCTTATGAAACTAAAGTTGTCTCTGCCCACCGTACGCCTGATCTGCTCACTGAATATGCAGTTACAGCTAAAGATAGAGGCCTAGCATGTATTATTGCTGGTGCTGGTGGTGCCGCACATTTACCTGGCATGCTAGCGGCTAATACAACCATTCCTGTTCTTGGTGTACCGGTACCCTCTAAACACCTCAAAGGCCAAGACTCCTTGCTTTCTATCGTACAAATGCCAAAAGGCATCCCTGTTGCCACCTTTGCCATTGGTGAAGCGGGTGCAGCTAATGCTGCTTTATTTGCGATTGCCCAGCTAGCAACAACAGATAACAATCTTGCCTGTAAGTTAGAACAATTTAGAAAAGACCAACACACAAATGTATTGGCGATGACGCTTCCCCCAGAGTAACTATAATGACCCATCCACACCCGATACTCCCAGGCGCCACATTAGGCATGCTTGGTGGAGGCCAGCTCGGCCGCATGTTTACTACCGCAGCCCAAACGATGGGATATAAGGTGATCGTATTAGAACCCGATCCTAATAGCCCTGCCGGTATTATTGCTAACCAACATATCTGCGCTAAATACACCGATGAAGGCGCATTGAGTCAGCTGGCTGAATTATGTGATGCCATCACCACCGAATTTGAGAATATCCCAGCAACAACGCTATCCTATCTTGAAGCGAAAACTGTTGTTCACCCCTCTTCAAAAGCATTAGCCTCGACCCAAAATAGAATTATTGAAAAACAATTTATCGAATCCCTCGGTATTAATGTCGCTCCTTTTGCGGCTATCCGATCGGGTGATGATATTGATGCGATTGAACATTCATTCCAATTCCCAGCAATCTTAAAGGTAGCTAACTTTGGCTACGATGGTAAGGGCCAAGTTGTATGTGAAACGGCCGATGACGTCCGTGCAGCTTTTACATCATTAGAGGGTGTTGAATGTGTGCTTGAACAACGGATCAACCTTGAACGTGAAATCTCGACCGTTTTAGCCAGAGGACAATCCAGCAATATTACGCACTTTCCCATTGCTGAAAATGTCCACATCAATGGCATTTTACACGCCACTACCGTGCCTAGCAGCGTACCAGAACAGCAAGCAAAAATAGCCCTTGAAATGGCTGACAAAATTGCCAATGGTCTAGATTATGTTGGCACCATGGCGGTGGAGTTTTTTGTTTCTACCGCAGGCGATATTCTGGCCAATGAAATCGCACCTCGCCCTCACAACTCCGGACACTTCACCTTAGATGCATGTGAAACATCTCAATTTGAACAACAAGTACGCATGTTATGTGGCCTGCCATCTGGCAACTGCGAGCTGACCTCACCGGTTGTGATGATCAATATACTGGGGGATGTTTGGGGCAATAGCGCGCCTAACTGGCAAAATTTATTATCTCAATCACAAAATAAATTACATTTATACGGTAAAAAAGAAGCACGTGTCGGTCGCAAAATGGGCCACTTCAATGTCCTCGCGCCCACCCTTGATCAAGCAACAGAAATTGCCTTGCAGTCGTTTGAAGATTTAAAAGCAGATTAACCATAAAAATGGGTGATACATGATTAAAAACATTATCATTGTCGCCCTACTTTTAAGTTTGTCTATTGGTGGGTTTCTAGCCAATAGCACCATAGGCATTCTTAAATCGACCATCACCACCTTACAAATCAAACATAAAAAAGCTATTGTCAAAACGAAAATAAAAGAACGCGGTAAGCGTGTATTGGCAGCGATTCCTATCGCGGGTCTTATCGCTGTAGCGTGGTTTGAAAAATTGGAATATGAAGAGTGGAAAATGGCGCATCCTGAAGGGTCGCCTGAGCAGTATTCAAATGAGATGGCTGATTTAATCCATGAAGTAGCCGGTGAATATTATGCCGATATCCAAGGACAAAGCGATGGCGACTCCCCCGCACCCACCGCCAATGGAAATACACTAAAATGAAAATTTGGGTCGATGCCGATGCCTGCCCTGCCGTTATCAAAGATATCTTATTTAAAGCAGCAGAGCGCACTAAATTGAAAATGACTTTAGTCGCCAATCATGCAATGCGCATACCACCATCACAATATATTAGTTTCCTCCAAGTCCGGCCTGGTTTTGATGTTGCCGATAATGAAATTGTGCAGCAACTTGAGCGCGGAGATCTTGTTATCACCGGCGATATTCCACTGGCGGCAGAAGTCATTGAGAAGGGCGGACATGCGCTCAACCCTCGGGGCGAGTTGTACACTATTGATAATATTAAAGCTCGTTTAACAATGCGAGATTTTATGGATAGCTTACGTAGCAGCGGGATAAATACCGGCGGGCCATCAGCACTTAGCCAGAGTCACCGGCACGCATTTGCCAATCAGTTGGATAAATTCTTAACTAAAAATCCCTGATTCAGGCTAGTATGCTTTACATCAACATGGCTAAGTCTATAGAAAATTAAAACTCAAAGCGGTGCTATTTACCCAGCATTTCAGCTTTTAACTTAGCCTTGACAGGCTTGTCCGATAACCAGATACCAAATAATGCCTGTTTAAATGCTGCTGACGAAATAACTGCTTTTTCAGAACCATTCTTCGACACACTCACACCTTGCCTCGAAACATTCACAAATTCAAAAATATCGCCTACGTTAATTTTGTCACTAAAGGCAGCTAAGAATATTTCTATTTCTTCAGAGATAGACTCTACTTTACCACCTGTTGCCTTGCTAAAACCTTTCCGAGTAGCCTTGGTCATTTTTTCGGAGGTGATTTTAGCTGAAATGATATGTAATCGAATGGCCATCGAATCGTCAGATTGGATAATAGTATCGGCATCTGAGTTTTTTTCGGTCAAATATAAGCCAGCAACATAAAGCTCAAAAACAAATTTACTGCGGACTCCGACACCATTTAATTGTAACGACTGCCCACCTGCTTGCAGGCTATCCGGCATGACGATTCCTTATTACATTAAATTATTAAGAATCTACCTTTTCACTAAAGCCACATTCTTTTTGTGGGCAGACTTTTTCAGTGCCACGACTTTTTGTCGATTTCACTGTCAATATCGGCCATTTACAATATGGACATTCTGCTTTTAGAGGTT
>JAUXFA010000052.1 GCA_030620285.1 Piscirickettsiaceae bacterium | reverse complement strand
GTGTCGCTAAGTGATTGGATAATCGTTTGAAATCAATCAAAGCAATGGTTTTGTTTAGCGATAAATTTGTTTTCTGTAATGTTAATGGTTGATTATTTAACCAGGCACCTTGGCCAATTTCAGCAGTGAAACATTGATCTCTCATTGGATCGTAAACAAGACCATGAGTAATTTGCCCATTATCAATTAGTGCTAACGATACTGAATAATAAGGAATGCCAGCAGAAAAATTACTAGTGCCATCGATAGGATCTACACACCATAAAGCTTTTCCAGACAGCAATAATGCTTGCTGTTGTTCAGCTGACATTTCTTCACCTAATAAGGCAATATTGGGATACGCTCGTTGTAGCATATCGCGAAGTCGATTTTGCATGGCGATATCAGCATCAGTCACAATGCTGCCATCAGTTTTGTAATCGCGTTTTACTCTATTAAAACGAGGAAGTAGTTCATCTTTACTGGCCGCAACAATAATATTTTTTAGTTGTTCTAGATCTATTTCCATCGGGTGAGTATAACAATTTACGATTCTGATATTTAAACGAGAGTAGACACACTGTAAACTAACGGTCACTCTTACTCATTTTGATGTAATTATTGATGCGAATACCTAGATTTTATTGCCCTGAACTTGATGCGACCGGTGAGGTTATAGAGTTACCGATAGCAGCCCATCGGCATGCCGTACAGGTGCTTAGAATGAAGCCGGGTGAGGCATTACACGTATTTGATGGCAATGGGCTAGAGTATGAGGCAGTCCTAGAGCAAGCAGCAAAGCGAGGATCAATAATTAGGCTTGGAAATAGGATTGAAATTGATAATGAATCATCCTTGAATATTACCTTGCTACAAGGTATATCCCGCGGCGAACGAATGGATTATGCCGTGCAAAAAGCAGTAGAACTAGGTGTCAATCGTATAGTGCCAGTGGTTACAGAACGGTGTAATGTTCAGCTTTCTAATGGTCGTGCCGATAAACGGTTAGCACACTGGCAAGGTATTATGGTCAGTGCCTGCGAACAAAGTGGCCGCAGTATGCTGCCAAAATTAAGCGATGTGATATCGCTCGATGATGTATTAGCAATAGACTGCGGTGATAAAAGCTGCCATTTAGTGCTAGACCCCCAAGCGGCCATAGGATTGACCGAATTGAAGCAATATGATGATGTAACATTGTTGATTGGCCCGGAGGGAGGCTTAACTGAACAAGAAGTTCAGCAAGCAAATCGAATAGGCTTCCAATCAGTAAGGATTGGGCCAAGAGTATTACGAACAGAAACCGCAGCCGTGGCGGCAGTGGCTATAGTTCAAACAATGTGGGGAGATTTAGGGTGATTGATAATGGCTTGACCATATTGTTATTGTTTGGGTTAGCCTGGTTTTGGTGGGATAATCGGGGAGTGGCGGAGCGTGCGATTCAGGCTGCAAAACGCAGTTGCGATCAAGTTGGTGTGACCTTTTTAAATGATACGGTTGGCTGGAAGAAAATACGCTTGAAACGCAATCGGCACGGTAGAATGAATATTGAACGAACATATTTTTTTGAGTTTGCAAGTGATATGCAACAGCGATATATGGGTGAAATAACCATGTTAGGTCAGCAGGTAAATAAAGTAAATTTAGAAGCCTATCGAATAACAGAGAGCTGAGCCCATGTTGGAGATGAGATAATGCAAAAAATTGCACTAGTAGTAGATGATTCTAGAGTTGCTCGCATGACCTTGAGCAAACTGTTGGTTTCCCATTCTTTTGAAGTGATTGAACTGGCCAGTGGAGAACAAGCCATTTCTCACCTTCAGATAATGGCAACAAAGCCGGACATTATTTTTATGGATGTCATGATGGGTGGAATGGATGGGTTAACGGCGACACGGCAAATTAAATCAAATAACAGTTTAAGTGCTATTCCAGTCGTTATTTGCACGGGTAATGATTCTGAAACAGATAAAGAAAAAGCCTTGGCAACGGGTGCAATGTCAGTATTGTCTAAGCCGCCATTAATTGAAGAGTTAGATGCTATATTGACTAATTTAGAAGCGCCTATTCACCGTGAAATACCGCAAGTGGAATCAATCGTTTCACCAGTGAATGATGATGAAATAATCTCAAAAGTAATGGCTGCAATAGAACAGAATTTGGTACCTAAGCTTCACCAAGAACTGCGGGATATGACAGAGCAAATAGTGACAAATAAAGTTGCCTCTCAAGTTGATAGCCTGATACCTAATATTAGCGAGAAAGTCGTATCGCAGTCAAAAACAGTGACTGAAACACTTGCTCAACAAATTGCCACCCAGACCGCCCAACAAGCCGTGCAAAGTAGTATTGCGGACATTGATATATCGACTCAAGTGTCGCAGACGTTATCATCAGAGGGTGTGGCATGGTTGAAGCATCAGCAACAAAAAATACACGAAGAATTGAGTGAAAATTTGCAACAGACAATTGCCAGCAGTATTCAGCAAAATTTACAAACAGAGCTCGAACCATTAGTCACGCCACTGGTAAGTGACCAAATTAATAAACATCTAGCACAACAAATGGTCGATGATGAACAAGTCATTAAGACATTAAGTAAAAAAGTATCTCGACTTAAAGGCGTGGTTATTGTGCTCGGCATCATTGTTGTAGCGTTGGCGGCAATAACACTAGCACCACAGCTTAATTTACTCTATATGAAATAGAGTGTTTGGCATTTTGATGATTATCTTGCGATGACGATATCCGAAGCCTTGCAATCTGCAAATTTGTTATTGGTCAATTCTGAAAGCCCTAATAGTGATAGTCAAATACTGCTATGCCATGTTTTACATTGCCAAAAAGCATATTTGCATACTTGGCCAGATAAAAAACTCAGTGAGAGTGATCTCAAGGACTTCAATGATCTTATCCAACAGAGGGTACAAGGTCATCCGGTAGCGCATTTGACCGGGCTGCGTGGTTTTTGGTCTTTAGACCTAAATGTCAGTCCTGATACATTAATTCCAAGGCCAGAGACTGAACTATTAGTCTCACTAGCGTTGGAATTATTAAAGCCTGACATGTTAATTGCCGATTTGGGAACGGGAACCGGTGCCATTGCATTATCATTGGCAAAAGAAATGCCAACGGCAAGTTTTTTAGCAATGGATTTCTCTGGAAAAGCACTCGCAGTGGCTAAGCAGAATATGGACAGCCATCAGCTTAACAATGTGAATTTTTGGCAGGGTAGTTGGTTAACCGCTATTGCCGATAATACATTAGATATGGTGGTCAGCAATCCACCTTATATTGAACAGGATGATCCGCATTTATCTCAAGGTGATGTGCGATTTGAACCCATGTCAGCATTGGTATCAGGAGTTGATGGCCTAGATGATATTCGCCAAATTATTAAGCAGGCGAAAAATTGCTTGAAATCATCAGGCTGGTTACTAATAGAGCACGGCTATCATCAAGCACAACAAGTGCAGCAATTATTTTTAGAGGCAAATTTTACTAATATAACGTCACAACAAGATTATGGTGGCAATGATCGCGTTGTCATGGGACAGTTAGAGCTATAATCAATATATTACAAAAATAACATGGCTTTAAAGAAAATGATAAATGCACTGGGTTTTATAAATGGAAGATGAACAGTTATTGCGCTACAGCCGCCAAATATTATTACCTCAAATAGATATTGAAGGTCAGCAAAAATTATTAGATAGCCATGTGCTGATTATCGGAATGGGTGGGCTTGGTTCACCGGTGGCGATGTATCTCGCTGCGGCAGGGGTGGGCAAGTTAAGCTTGGTAGATGATGATGATGTTGAAATATCAAATTTGCAACGTCAAATTGTACATACCGAACACGATCTTGGTCGGGCGAAAGTGGCATCAGCAGCGGATAGTTTGCGAGCAATAAATAGTGCCATTGAACTTAATATAAAAACAACACGATTGAACAAACAGCAATTAATGATTGAGGTTGAAGCGGCGGATGTAGTGGTAGATTGTAGTGATAATTTTACCACCCGGTTTTTATTAAATGAAGTGACACAACAATTGAAAACACCATTGGTTTCGGGTGCTGCTATTCGTCTTGAAGGACAGGTGACTGTCTATGATTCGCGAAAACATGGTAGTGCTTGCTATCATTGTGTGTATCAAGATGAGGGTGAATTACAAGAAACCTGCTCTGAAACAGGAGTGTTATCCCCATTGCTTGGTATCATTGGCAGTATGCAGGCCGTCGAGATAATTAAACTAATAACAGGTATTGGTGAAACATTAGCGGGTAGATTAATGATTTTGGATGCGCTCACCATGACATGGACTGAGATTAAATTACGCCAAGATAACAACTGTCCAGTATGTGAAAAATTTTAAGTAGATAAATTAAAAGTATGAATGAACAAATGAATAATAATGCACTGGAACAGGCTGCTGAAATTGCATTGCAACAAGCGTCTATGCAAGGTGCAAATGCTAGTGAAGTGGGCGTCAACCAAAGTACGGGTTTGTCAGTAACCGTACGAAAAGGCGATGTCGAAACCTTAGAATATAACAATGATAAAGGCTTGGCGGTTACCGTTTACTTTGGAGAAAGCAAAGCCTCGGCAAGCACCTCCGACTTACGACCAGAATCCATTGCAGATACAGTAAAAGCAGCCTGTGGTATAGCCAAACATACACAAGCGGATGATTGCTCAGGTTTGGCGGATGCAGCGTTAATGGCAACAGAGTTTCCTGATTTATCGTTATATCATCCTTGGGATATTGATGCCGAGCAAGCCATTGTTATTGCCGCAGAATGTGAACAAGCTGGATTTGATGTCGATCAGCAGATCAGTAATTCAGAAGGGGCAAACGTATCGAGCCATCAAGGTAGAAGGATTTATGCCAATAGTCATGGCTTCGTAGGCCGTACGGTCAGTACAAGACATAGCCTGTCATGCACCTTAATTGCCGATGATAATCAAGGAATGCAACGAGATTACTGGTATGACATGGCACGTGATGCTCACGATCTACAATCTGCAACAACAATTGGCCAACGAGCAGCACACAATACAATAAGGCGGTTGAATGCCAGAACAATGGCAACCGGAAGCTATCCTGTTATTTTTGCGGCTGATGTAGCCCCTTCATTATTTGGCAAGTTTATTGGTGCCATCCGTGGCGGCGCCCTATATCGGCAATCGACCTTTTTACTAGATCATTTAGGCAAACAAATATTTCCCGATTTTATTCATATTCATGAGCAACCACTCCTGTTAAAAGCAATTGGTAGTAGTAGCTTTGATGCTGAGGGAGTAACAACGAAAGCCCGTGATATTGTCAGCGAAGGTGTGCTGCAAAGCTATGTATTAGACAGTTATTCAGCACGAAAATTGAATATGGTGACCACGGCCAATTCAGGTGGTACTCACAATTTAACCATTGACGGTGGCGATCTAGATTTTGCCGCCTTGCTCAAAGAAATGGGCACCGGCGTATTAGTGACTGAAACAATGGGTATGGGGGTGAATATTGTCACCGGCGATTATTCACAGGGTGCCGCAGGTTTCTGGGTTGAAAATGGTGAGATTCAATACCCGGTAGATGAATTTACGATTGCCAGTAATTTACGCGATATGTTTTTAGGTATTCAAGCTGTGGGTAATGATATTGAAAAACGTGGCAATACTCGAACAGGTTCAGTGTGGATCGATAAAATGACAGTGGCAGGTTAAAACCCTATTTAGCCATAAACATTTTAGGTGCCAGAAAGTGAATCAACTCGGCGGAACCCACGGACAATTCTCGCCAACAATCTTGATTGAAGGCTAATTGAACATAACTACATGTGGCTAAATTATCGATGTCACCATCACCGACTAGATTACAAAAGTCTGTCAGCGCTGGGTTGTGTCCAATAATAACGACTTCTGATAGTGAATCATCGAGTTCACGGCACCACTCCAATAAAACGTGGTAGTCAAATGTATAAAGTGCATCATCTAACTGCCATTTGAAATTATGATCGGTTAACTGCTGGTGAATATGTTCAATTGTTGATTGTGCCCGTACTGCGGTGCTGCAAAATACATGATCAAAGTGACAACCGGCATTCATTATCTGAGTTGCCATGATTGAACATGACTCTATGCCTCTCTGATTAAGTGGCCGATCACTATCTGCCAATGAACGAGTAGCCCAGCTTGATTTAGCATGACGGATAAGGTGTAATTTTTTCATTGCTGAAAATAGTAGTTGGTTTTTTGACGGAATAATATAAAGATTATTAGTAATGTTATCGGCATTTTTATCAGTATGAGAAAGAAAGAACCGGTAGATAAAAAAGAAAAAATAAGACTGCCCAAGATACAGATTATGGCGAGGCTTCTTCCTAATATCCGACCTTGTAGCATTAATATCCCTGCCAACACCAATACCGATGAAACAAGGTAAGACAGAATCATTTCAAACCACAGTGGTGCAGTGAGCAGCCCAACTTCATCATCCACAGACATAAATTCTCTAAACATTTCATAGGATTCGGGATTGGTTAAAGTATATGTTTTCAGAGCGATCGAAAAAATAGATATAAGAATAAAAAACCAAGCAATGATGGTGATAGAAAGAGGTCTTTTATTATCCAAAGTAAATCATTTCCTTTTATTTTTCAGTAGCGTGCCAAAGATTATCTGGTGTCATCAAGTAGCTACGATTGAATATATCAAAAGGCTTAACCAAATGACCAATAAAACCAATATGGAATAAAGTGCTGATTTTAATAACCACACTTTAAATGAAATAGTTGATCGCCATAATGCTAAACCGGAGGTCAAAAACAATAATGACCATAGAATCCAAGGAATGAGTACTAATAAATCTTTTTCACCGCCACCAAAATTTAAATAGCTTTCAGCAATTAAAAACCCAAAAACAGGCGTCATTAAAAGTGGCAGCAATAAAGCTGTTAGTCGTTTTATTAATTTCATGTTATTACAGAAAGGACTGCTTTTAAAGTTGAAGAACCAGTGGGTGTAAATAACCAAAGATAAGCACCACAATTAAGCAATACGGTTAGCCAGAAAACTATTCTAAAAGATGCTTTCTTAGATTTGTGCCGTAAAGTTTGTTGTGCGATAAGCGCTCCGGGCCAGCCTCCTGCCATTGCCAGTAAATGTAGAGTGCTTTCTGAAGTGCGCCAGCCACCCTTTTTAGCGGCATTTTTATCTATAGCGTAAATAACAAAGGTGAATAGGCTGCCTATAATATAGAGAGCAAGTATTTCTACGGGTATTTTTGATATTAGAACTGAAAATGTGACGATTAATAAAAATGCAGTGGCACTAATGAAGTGTAATAAGTTGCTGTTCTTATTTGGAGAGAGTCGATCGCCGGCTAGTGTTGCAGCTATT
>JAUXFA010000212.1 GCA_030620285.1 Piscirickettsiaceae bacterium | reverse complement strand
TCACAGGTGAAATTACCTATGTTGACAGTGGATTCAATATCGTCGGCATTACAGGCTGATTCAACACATTCACTTAACTATCATAACAGGGCATTTTATATGCCCTGTTTTGTATCCGCCAGATATTTTAGAGGATAACGACTATGTCACATAAACATGCCATTATTTTATTAGGCTTTATCATTCTAGGCGCTGTCAGCGGCGTTCTTTATGGCTGGTATTTTGGTGCTCAAGCACAAAGTATTGCTTGGTTGGGAAGCCTGTTTTTAAATGCCTTAAAAATGACCATTATTCCACTTATCATTGCTTCCATCATCAGTGGTATTGGCTCCTTGGGTGATATCCGAAATTTAGGCCGTATCGGCGGTTTTACCGTGCTTTATTACACCATTACCACAGGGATAGCCGTGTTTATTGGACTGTTAGTGGTTAACTGGATCCAACCTGGGAAAGGTATACAACTCGGCGATCCGAGCATTCCTGAGCATATCTTAGCCAAGCAAGATACCGGTATTGCCGATATTATGCTGTCGTTGATTTCTCCTAATCTAGTGCAGTCGGCTAGCAATACCCAGCTATTACCATTGATTGTATTTGCTATTTTATTTGCCATGGCCCTCACCACTCTGGGTAAAAAGTCTGAGCCTGTCTTTGCTGTGTTTGAAGGTGTTAATGAAGCAATGATGAAATTGGTAATTTGGATCATGCATCTTGCTCCTATCGGTATCTTTGCACTAATTGCTGCCCGCCTAGGTAATGCCGGCGGTGGCGAACAATTTATGGCAGAAATTCGAGCCGTTGGGCTACATGTGGTTACAGTACTTACCGGATTGGCGATTCATTTTGTGGTGCTGTTTCTTATCCTTGTTTTCATTGCCAACCGAGGTGTTGACTACTTATTAGGTATGTCTCGCGCACTCATAACCGCATTTGGTACCGCCAGTTCATCGGCTACATTACCCATGACAATGGAATGTGCTCGTGAAAACAATGTTGATCCCAAAGCAGTAAAATTTGTATTACCTCTAGGCGCGACTATTAATATGGATGGTACCGCACTCTATGAGGCTGCTGCGGTATTATTTATTGCTCAAGCCTATGGAATTGATCTCACCATGGGCCAACAAACTATCGTCTTTATTACAGCTACACTCGCCGCTATTGGTGCTGCAGGCATACCCGAAGCAGGTTTAGTCACGATGGTTATTGTATTATCCGCTGTCGGATTACCGCTAGAGGGTATTGGTTTATTACTTGCAGTGGATTGGTTTTTAGATCGCTTCCGTACGGCTGTCAATGTTTGGGGTGATAGTGTCGGTGCAACCGTTATCGATCGCTTGATTAAGCAATAAGCTTTTGTTAGAAAACCCAGGCATAAAAAAGGCGCTTTATGCGCCTTTTTTATTATGTATTTTGACTATCTGAGGTTTTTAGTAAAGACCTCAATATCAGCATCCGCTCTTAGTGACGCTATGAACGCTTGTAATTCGCTTGAGCCATTAGCACGAATCAGATACGACTGTAGACCATCACGTTCTTCAACCGTAGCGGTCCTTGGATCACCATCAGTAACCGCTGAAACTTTCACCACAATATAGTTACCATTGCTGGCAGTAAAGCCGGTATAACGCGCTTCATTATCAGGTTTGCTGATGCTAAAGGCCTGCTGTAATACTTGTTGGCTAATATCAGAACTCGTCCGTTCATAAGACTGAACAGCATGCCAATCTTGATCTAAAAAGAGTGATGCCGCAGGTTCACCAGATTCCAATTTAGCTAAGATTGTCTTACCTTGTTCACTCGCTTTATCTCTTGCGTATTCAAATTTTAATTGTTCTTCTATTGCTGGTGAAATTGAATCAAATGGTAATTGGCTAGCCAATATATGTTTGTTTTTATGAACCACAACTAAATGGGTTTTTGATAGCTCAATAACCGCACTATTCAACTCATTATTTAATACATCATCACTGAATGCGGCAGAGGCTACTTTTTTATCACTGGCAATACCAATGCCACCATCCCGAGTAAATGCTTCGCTTGTTTTTATTTCCAGAGACAACTCTTCCGAGACTACATCTAAGTTATCTGGGTTCTCATAACTTAAATCGGCTAATAGTTCCGCTTGTTCATAAAATAAGTCTTCCGCTTGCTGGTAACGATAAGATGATTCAACATCACCGTGGGCATCTGCGAAAGATTTTCCTTGCGATGATTCAATGGCTGTTAATTTGATTAGGTGATAACCAAACTCTGTTTTAACGGGTTCACTGATATCGCCTTCTGATAATGAAAATGCTGCATCCTCGAAAGCTGTCTCCATCACACCACGTTGGAACAAGCCTAAATCACCACCCTCATTAGCTGAACCAGTATCGTCTGATAATTCAGCAGCTAATGCTGCAAAGTCTTCACCATTGTCGAGACGTTGCTTGATTGTCATAGCCGTTGCTAATGCGTCAGCATCATCGCCTTCAATCAAGATATGACTGGCTCGGCGCTGTTCAGGGCCTACAAATTGATCTTGGTTGTCAGCGTAGAACTGTTGTAGTAATTGCTCATCAATTTCAACGGTTTTAGCTAATTCAGCCACGGATAGCTCAATATAATCCACAGCAAGTCTTTCTGGCGCTATATAGTTTGATTTATTAGCATCATAATAGGCTTGCACATCGTCATTGCTTACTTCAATTTGTTCTAATAAAGACTGCGCAGCTATCACGCCATAAGCAATGTCTCGTGTTTGTTTTTCTAATCGTACTATATTATCAATAGCAAAAGACGTCACTAATGCCGATTGTTGAATGTTATTGGTTAGTTCTTGTGCCAGTAAATCTTGACGAAATTGTGCTTCATAACTCGCTGGCGAAAATCCAACACGCGCTAATGCCATTCGATAACGTTCAGAATCAAATATTCCATCTTGCTGAAATGAGGGGTTAGATCGGATAAGATTATTCACCACCGAATCACTCACCTGCTGCCCTAATGAATTATTTGCTGCCAATAATAGTTTTTGATCTATTAGGCCATCCAATACGCTTTGTTTAACAGCCATACCTTCTAATATATCTGGATCGAATTCACTTCCCATCGATTCCCGTAATCGGTCACGGTATTGTTGAAAGGCTCGTTGAAATTCTACTTGTTTTATCGGCCCACCATTAACGGTGGCAGTGACGGCATCAGAAGGCCCTGTTAAATAAGAATTAACGCCCCATAATGCAAATGGGATACTAATTAATCCAACAATAAACCAAGCAACCCAACCTTGGGCACGTTCGCGAATGAAATGCAGCATAGAAGAGAACCTTCAAAGAAAAATGTGTGTTTAATTACCCATTAAAATAAGCAAAAAAAAAGGCGCATACCATGCGCCTTTTTCTTAAAACTTGGCGGAGCGGACGGGATTCGAACCCGCGACCTCCGGCGTGACAGGCCAGCATTCTAACCAGCTGAACTACCGCTCCTAATTTTTCTGGTGGGTGTTGAGGGGATCGAACCCCCGACCCTCGCCTTGTAAG
>JAUXFA010000072.1 GCA_030620285.1 Piscirickettsiaceae bacterium | reverse complement strand
TATCTAGTAGAAACAAATGAACCAGGTGATACTATCTTTGGCAATGGTGCCGGATCAGTCTTTCAGCTTATTCAGGATTTTGCCGCTGATATTAGTGTTGAGCCAAGAGGCCCAACAGGTAATGAGACTTTTTTGACTAATATTGATACTACCTTAGATGCGGTATTACATGCTCGGACAAGAATAGGAACGCGGCTTAATGTAATTGATCAACAACGAGATATTAATGAAAGTAGCAAATTCAGCCAACAGATATTACTATCACAGATAGAAGATTTAGATTATGCCGAAGCCATTACCTTGTTGAATTTACAATCGGTGGGGCTAGAAGCAGCACAGCAATCTTACGTGAGGGTGCAAGGCTTATCATTGTTTAACTTCTTATAACAACAGAAATAAAAAATGGAAGTACCAACTAACAATAATCAAGTCCCCCTAGTTAATTTTGTTATCGCCGGCACCCAAAAAGGTGGCACTAGCGCTTTAGATGCCTACTTAAGAACTCACCAAGATATAACGATGGCTAGTTTTAATGAAGATACAAGCCTCGCAGATGCCATTAGAAAAGAAGTTCATTTCTTTAATGATCCTGATAATTTTAATGGTAAAGTCGATTATGCTATTTACCATTCACGTTTTGATGTCGGTAAAAATACAGTCGTCGGAGAGGCAACTCCTTCCTATATGTACTGGCATGTTGTTCCTGAAAGAATTCGGCAATATAACGCTCAAATGAAATTCATTATTTTACTGAGAAATCCAATTGAGCGAGCTTATTCTCACTGGAATATGGAAAAAACCAGAGGTTGGGACTCATCAGCATCATTTAGGGATGCTTTAAAAAAAGAAATGGACCTGTATAAACGGGGGCTTGCCGAACAACATTTTGTTTATTCTTTTATAGATCGTGGATTTTATACTGAGCAATTAAAAAGAATCTGGCGATTATTTCCAAAAGAGCAGACCTTAGTACTTAAAAGTGATGATTTGAAACATAATGTTAATACATCACTGCATCAAGTTGCCGATTTTCTTGGAATTAGTTCGTTTCCAATATTGGAGTCAAAAGAAGTACATTCAGGAAGTTACACCAGCAAAATAAATCAAGATGATTTTAATTATCTTAAAGATAAGTTTTATTATGAAATAAAAGATCTAGAGCGATTGCTAGATTGGGATTGTTCTGATTGGATAGCAGAAATTTAAAGACTTAATTAAAAGGTTGATATATGGGCCAAGCTAAACAGGCTGTACTTGTTTTAGGTATGCATCGAAGTGGCACTTCAGCACTCACTCATGTATTAGAGCTATTGGGAGTGGAATTAGGCTCTAGCCTATTACCAGCATCAAGGGATAATGAAACCGGCTATTTTGAAGATATCGGTTTAGTATTGAGCAATGACAAAATACTGTCGAGATTTGGTGCCGAGTGGGATAGCCTGACACCGATAGACTCAGCAGCAATGGCATTATTAGCCGAGGGTGAATTAAATCAGCTCGCGGCACAGATCATTGACCAGTATGCCGCATATGATCTTTGGGGCTGGAAAGATCCCAGATTATGTCGAACCTTACCTTTTTGGCTGCCCCTTATTGATAAAACGGACACTCAAACAATAGCCGTCATCGCAATTCGACATCCTGTGGACGTGGCAGAATCATTAAAGCGCCGTAATGATTATAGCTTTAACCATACCTTAGCCATGTGGTTGCTACATTCCTTAGAAGCTGAATTACATTCGCGTGAGCTGAATAGAACCGTTATTAGTTATGAAGCGTTGATGGCAGAACCAGTAGAGGTTGCTAAGTCACTACTTAATTTTTTATCGAAAACGCTTGAAGATGAAACCAATGTTTTAGCAGAAATTGAAGACTATATTTCACCTGACTTACAGCATCATAATATTGATCAAAAATCAGATTATGCGAGTGAAACACGCTCAGATGTTTTGCACGCTTGGGCAATGGAAGTTTATCAAATACTATCCGAAGTTCAGCTTGATGATAAAGATCAACAAAGATTAGATGAAATCCGCCAACAGTTTTATCGAGTGCAAACTACTTTCTTTACTAAGGGCGCTTTGACGGAAGGAGATAGTCTAGAATCTGTTATTTCTATTCAACAGAAAATGGGGGGTAATTTTTCCGAACTCGCGCAACGACTTGTTGAAACAAATAGCTCGATCTTCATCAGTAAACAGTCGAAATTAGATTTCTATACTCAAGTAATCGAACACATTATCAAACAGGCTATTGATAATGTTAACTATGCAGACGGAATGAGTTTTCCATCTCAAGTCAGAGAAGATTTAAAACAATTTTTAGCAATTCTAGACAATGAAAAAGGTGAAGCCGACAGTGACCTAATGATCAAAGCTGTCAAGCAAAATGTCGCTAAGTTATTGCAGACAGATGCTTATCGTACCTGGATCAGATTACATGAAATGAGAGAGGTTGATGCCGAAGTATTAGCCGAACGAATGATGACACAATGGAAAACCCAACCTGTTTTTCATTGTTTTATGTTTGTATTGCCCGGTGAAGAGATGTTCCTAGCGAATACCATTGATTCCCTAAGTGGCCAGATGTATTCACAATGGCAATTAACAGTGATTGCAGTAACAGAAATGCCCGATCCTATCTTTGAAGACGTTCCCACCTTACATTGGCATGCTCTGCAAGCAGGAGAGCGACCATATGATATTTTGAATCAGCATATTAAAAAACATGAATCTGACTGGATAGCATTGATTGAGCCAGGTACTCAATTTCCAGTGCAGGCATTTGCACAAATTGCCGATTACATTAATTTATTTCCAATATGGAGCTGTATTTATACCGATGATGATATTGTTAATAGCCAATCAGAACTTTCTACGCCACGATTTAAGCCCGACTTTAATTTAGATTTATTACGTTCTTCCCCCTATATTGGAAATGTCTGGGTATCAGCACAACAACTATTATCTCTTGGAGGAATTCAAGCATTAGCGGGTGCTGAAAACTATGATATTGCATTACGCTGGTTTGATGGCTATGGAGAACAGGCAATGGGTCATATTGCTGAGGTATTAATGCATCAATCAAATGAAGTGGATCGACCATTTGATTCGGAGTCGGGCAAAATAGCACTGCAGCAACATTTTGAGCGAAACCAACTATCAGCTCAAATACATGCAGGTTATGTCGATAATAGTTACCGTGTTGAGTATGTCCATTCCGAGCAATCAAAAGTATCTATTATCATTGCCACTAAAGATAATCTGGATTTTTTACAAGCCTGTATTGAAAGCATAATAGATCGAACAGATTATCCTAATTACGGCATCGTCATTGTTGATAATCAGAGTGTTGAAGCGGAAACATTGTCATATTACCGACAGTTACAATCACAATACCCAGCGTTAGTGACGATCATGCAATACGAGGGCAGTTTTAATAAACCGGCAATGTATAACAAGGCCGCAGCGGCAACAGATAGTGATTATATCTTGTTGATAAGCAGTGATACTGAAATAGTGCAAGATGCATGGCTAGCACGAATGATGGCTTATGGCCAACGACAAGATGTAGCGATTGTTGGTGCCAGATTAGTTTATCCAGAACGTTCAAAAATTGCTCATGCGGGCATTATTTTAGGGTTAGGTGAGGTGGCTGAAAAGCCGTATAACAATCAGATAGACCTTGATGATGACAGCTATATGGAAAGAACGCGTCTTGATCAAAACTACTCAGCAGTGTCCTCTGCAGCATTACTAATTAAAACGGAGGTTTATCGATCTGTACACGGTATGGATGACATCGAATTGGCCAATATCTTTAATGATGTTGATTTTTGCATGAAAGTGATAGAGCAAGGGCATAAAATACTGTGGACACCACATGCGGTGATAGTGCATCACGCGAGCAATAGAGCCAGCTTTTTCTCTAATGATGATGCAACTGATTATGATGCCTTATCGGATATCCAGCACAGTATGAAAAATGAAAAACGGGTGATGTGGCAACGATGGTTGCCGAAATTAGGCCATGATCCTGCCTATAATAAAAACCTGAGCCTCACCGACACTGATTTCAGTATTGATTTAAAAGCACCACAGAATTGGGATGTCAATGTACATTCTCGATTACAGTGTTACGGTGTCCCCATCAAGGGAGGATCAGGCTATTATCGAATGAAGCAAGCATTTGATATATTAAGTCAACAAGGCCTAGCGCAATGCGAAACAGGTAAGGGACAATTAACCGTAACAGAAATGCAACGTTTACAACCTGATACCTATATATTTCAGAACGCATTTAGTAGTCATGCCATTGAATTGATGCACTTATATAAAACGTATCATCCCCAAACACAGCTTATTTTCACCATTGATGATTTAATTCATGATGTGCCTGAGAAAAGCCCTGTTTATAAAAATATTCAATCACATTTTAGGGATGCAAAATCAAGGCTTCGTAAGGCCTTAAAATATTGCGATCGTGTCATTGTATCAACTCAGCCGCTAGCTGATTTATGTCAAGGAATGACGGATGATGTCGAGATAATTCCTAATAGATTAGATGGTGATATATGGTTGCCATTACAGAGTCTGCGTAATCAAGATGAAAAGCCGCGTGTTGGCTGGGCTGGCGCGCAACAACATCAAGGTGATTTAGAGATTATCTATGAAGTGGTCAAAGAAACAGCACAGGAAGTGGATTGGATCTTTATGGGCATGTGTCCGATGGAAATTCAACCCTATATCAAAGAATCACATCCTTTTGTTCCGATAAAAGAATATCCTGAAAAATTAGCCAGCCTTAATTTAGATCTCGCGATTGCACCGTTGGAAGTCAATGAATTCAATAGGGCGAAAAGTAATTTGCGAATTGTAGAATACGGTATCTTGGGTTGGCCAGTAGTTTGCACCGATGTTTTACCATACCAAAGTTATGATGCTCCCGTGACTCGGGTTGCCAATGAAAAACAGCAATGGCTAGATGCGATCAGGGCTGCCATTTCTGATCCACAGGCGTTACAGGCCGCAGGTGATAATTTACGGCAATGGGTATTAGAGCGATTTATTTTGCAAGACCATTTGCAGCAGTGGCTGGATGCCTTGTCAAAAAAGCGGTAATTTTTGGTAATAAAGTAAAAAAGCGGCAAAAAGATGACGGTATTAAGGCGTAAGACACTGAATATAAAGTAATTAATATTGTGGCACAATTGGTGCTTGTACTTATTCGAGCTTGTTCTTGAAAGCGTTAAAGCTTTAGAACAAATATTTGATAAGTATGGGAGACACCCGAAATGGCACTAATTATAAATACTAATATAGCGTCGCTTAATGCGCAGCGAAATCTGACAAAATCACAGAATGATCTGACAACATCATTACAACGATTGTCATCTGGTCTTAGAATCAATTGTGCAAAAGATGATGCCGCAGGTTTATTTGTTGCCGGTCAGATTACCCGTGATGTTCGCGGTAATACTCAGGCAATTCGAAATGCCGCTGACGGTATTTCACTAGGACAAACTGCAGAAGGTGCGCTGGGTGAAATAGTTAATAATTTACAACGTATTCGTGAAATTGCCATCCAAGCATCTAATGATACTGTTGGTAATGCCGCAGGTCTTCAGTTAGAAGTAGACCAACTTACTCAAGAAGTTTCCCGAATCATCCAAACTACAGAGTTTAATGGTCGAGCATTATTAAGCGCTTCAGGAACCTTAAATTTCCATGTTGGTTCGCAAGGTACTACAACTAATCAGATTCAAATTAATTTTGTTGCTTCAAGTGGGATCGGTGCCTATGCTTTAAATTTGACGGCTACTGGCACCATTGATATAACCACAACAGCCTTAGCTTCAGCGACATTATCAGGATTATCGGTGGATATTGATTCATTAAATGCCCAGCGGGCAACCTTCGGTGCGATTCAAAACCGTTTTGAAGCGGTTATTTCTAACCTGCAAAACTATGTTGAAAACTTAACAGCAGCACGTAGCCGTATTGAAGATGCTGACTTTGCCGCTGAAACAGCGAGTCTAACCAGAGCTCAAATATTGCAACAAGCAGGTGTTTCTATTCTTGCACAAGCAAATACATTGCCTCAAACTGCACTACAGCTATTACAAGGCTAATTAGCTCGTCCAAATTACAGCCCTAAAACTAAAGGGATTATGTGAACTTCGTCACAGAATTCACGTAATCTCTTTATTTTTATAAAATCCCCCTAAAGAAGATTTTCCTGCTGCCGATAGAGTGGCTGGAGGTAGTGAATGCATCTTATTGCATATCTGCCAAAGTTAACTAAGGTACAGTGAACTGTGCCGAGCTATTAGGGGAAAACCATGGCTCTTATTATCAATACAAATATTTCTTCGTTGACAGCACAAAGAAATTTAACAAACTCTCAAAATGATCTCAGTACAGCATTAAATCGTTTATCTTCAGGTCTACGTATTAATAGTGCAAAAGATGATGC
>JAUXFA010000189.1 GCA_030620285.1 Piscirickettsiaceae bacterium | reverse complement strand
ATCTGCTCGACGAATGGTTTCGCCATCCATTTCAAGGATCAAGCGCAATACACCATGAGCCGCAGGATGCTGTGGGCCAAAATTTAAAGTGTAGTTCTTAATCTCAGCCATTATAAATCTTTACCATAATATCGATTATCATCACGGATAACGCGTGGCACCAGCGTCCTATCTTCAATGCTGACTGGCTCATATACCACCCGTTTTTTCTCCGGATCGTAACGCATTTCAACATTGCCAATCAGCGGGAAATCCTTACGGAATGGATGGCCAATAAAACCATAATCAGTCAGGATGCGGCGTAAATCATCATGACCATCGAATAAAATACCAAACAAATCAAATGCTTCACGCTCAAACCAATCTGCACCGTTCCAAACAGCCGTTACACTATCAATAATTGGATGTTCAATATCTAATCTAACTTTAATTCGCAGGCGTTGATTATGTTGGATAGAGAGTAAATGATAGACCACTGCAAAGCGAAAACCTTCTGGTACTACTTCAGTATGACCAGCTCCATCAACGGCACGACTAAAGCCCCCTTCTGAAGCGCTTTTGGTTTCCCAAGAACTGCCGCCATATTCGGAGTAATCGACGCCACAAATATCAATAAGTTGTTCAAAGTCGAATTGATCTCGCAACTGTTCGCACACTGCGACAATGCTATCTGCCGGTATATGAAGTGTGACCTCATTATGGGCGCATTCACAATCTAATATGACGTCCGAAAAGTGTTGCTCAAGTTTCACCTTCAATGCTTTTATCATTACACTGAATCTTCCTGAAGTGGTGTCCTAGCAATAGTATTAGTACGACGAATTTTATTCTGTAATTGAATAATGCCGTATAACAATGCTTCTGCTGTAGGCGGACAGCCTGGCACATATATATCCACTGGCACAATACGGTCACAGCCACGTACGACCGCATAAGAATAGTGATAATAACCGCCACCATTAGCACATGATCCCATTGAAATAACCCAACGAGGCTCAGACATTTGGTCATAAACCTTGCGTAATGCCGGCGCCATTTTATTCACTAAAGTGCCTGCTACAATCATTACATCTGATTGACGAGGGCTGGGGCGAAAAACCACACCAAACCGGTCTAAATCATAACGTGAAGCACCCGCCTGCATCATTTCAACGGCACAGCAGGCTAAGCCAAATGTCATCGGCCATAATGATCCTGTTCTTGCCCAATTAATTAATTTATCTGCTGAGGTGGTAACAATTCCCTGTTCAAGAACTCCTTCTATTCCCATTCCAGTGCTCCCTTTTTCCACTCATAGATAAAGCCGACCACTAAAATGGCTAAGAATAGAAACATCGCTAACAAGCCGAATACACCAATATCATCAAGTACAACGGCCCAAGGGAATAAAAAGGCAATTTCCAAATCGAATATAATGAACAGAATAGCAACGAGGTAATAACGCACGTCAAATTTCATATGTGCATCTTCGAATGGTTCAAAACCACATTCATAAGCAGAACGCTTTTCATCATCTGGACGACGAGGCCCAAGAATAAAGCCTGCTAGCATTGGCATCACACCAAATCCAATACCAATAATCACAAACAACAAAATCGGAAGATAGTTTTCCAACATAACGAGATAGTCTTTTCTTTGTCGGTTTTAGCAACACTATAACAGTGCGACTGAAGGTACAAAAATATTCATTTCTACGGATATTTAATCACCACAATTCTACACCGTATCGCACTGAAAGAGAAGCTGAACTTAGTATTTTAAGTCTAGCATTCTATCTATCGTTCTTAAATTATTTCCTAACAAAAATCCCATATAAACTCTAAAATTCATATGGGATTCTAATATGTCATTCAATGGTGCCGACGGGCGGAGTCGAACCGCCACGGACTACGTCCACCACCCCCTCAAGATGGCGTGTCTACCAATTTCACCACGTCGGCAATAGTTGTTTTATGGCAAGTCTGGTAAATCAGCAGGTGTTGTTTCTATCACTTCAGTAGGTGCTGCAATTTCGGTCACACTTTCAACTCGGTCAGCTGTTCCAGAAAAATAAGCTAAGGTTAAGCTAGTCATAAAAAATACCGCTGCTAGTACTGCACTCGCCCGGCTCAAAAATGAAGCAGATCCTTGGCTACCGAATAGACTTGATGACGCACCGCCACCGCCGCCACCGCCGCCAAGTGCTGCAGCACCTGCATCAGCACCTTTGCCATGCTGAATTAAGATTAATCCAATTAGCGATATTGCAACAACAACATGAACAATAAGTATTAAAACATCCATCTAAAATAACCTGTGTTAAAAACTAGCAGCCTGACAGATAGCAATAAACTCATCGGCGTGCAAAGATGCACCACCTACAAGCCCACCATCAATATCTGGCATTGCGAATAAAGGAGCGGCATTATCGCCGTTAACGCTGCCACCGTAAAGTATTTGTAGTGATTCCGCTGTGGCAGGATCATGTTTAGCAACACGCTCACGCATGAGTGCATGGACTTCTTGTGCCCATTCTGGTGTTGCCGATTTCCCTGTCCCAATTGCCCAAACAGGCTCATAAGCCAGTAATGCTTGCGACAAGGCTTTAACCCCTAAATGATCAATAATGATATCGACTAAACGCAATACTACTTCTTCTGTTTGTCCTTTATCATGTTCTTCTGGGCTTTCGCCGATGCAGACAATGGGGGTTATGCCTTCTTGTAAGGCCATGCCATATTTATCAGCAATAATATAATCCAATGCTAATTGGTCTAGGCCTATTTTGGCATAAAGGCAACGTCTTTCAGAGTGGCCCATTAGGACATATTCACAACCAAAATCATTCAACATGGGTGCTGAAATTTCACCGGTATAAGCACCTTGTTTAAATTGGGAAAGGTTCTGTGTTCCCCAGTATAAAGGGGTGCCGGTTAATGCCTCTTGCACCTGTTTCAAGTAAACGGCAGGTGGGAATAAAGCAATATCCACTGAAGAAAAGGAATCGACCTGCGTCAAAATTGCGTTAAGCAGTCTTGCAGTGCTCGTACTCGAGCCATTCATTTTCCAATTTCCAGCAACAAAAGGTTTACGCACGGCATCTACTCTTTTAAATAAAAACAAGTGCTTAGATTACCTTTTTAGTGATGATAACGCAATCTTGAATCCTTCAGTTCCCATGAAATTATTAGTTTGGTATGCATTATGCTTGGTTTTAATTCCCAATTATTTATTTTGGATGAAACAAGATGAAAATACATACTTTAGACTTTGGTACACAAACAATTGATGCTGATGACATTATTTCTTTTCCGGAAGGTTTTCTTGGCTTTGCAGAGCAAAAAGAATTTAAACTTTTCCACGAAGATAATGACAGTCCAACCGTTCATTCACTGCAATCTATCACCGATGAAGGTTTCAGTATGTCACTGGTAGCGCCTTCAACGTTTGGCATAGATTATGAGATTGCATTAACTGATCAAGAGCAAAATTTGTTAAACCTTGAGAATGCCAATGATGCTGTAGTCGCATTAATCGTTTATAAGCAACATGACGATGCTAAAACAGCTACTGACATGAAAGTTGTTGTTAAAGCCCCAGTTATTATCAATATTAAAGATAAATTGGGTATGCAAAAAACATTAGATTTTATTGAAGTAAGAAATCTAGCTGCTTAACGACAAGCCGATATCATCTGCCCTAGTTTAGTTTTCTAATCTGGGGCAATATATTTGCTTATGATTGCAAGACCGTTTCGATCTTATTGGCAAGTTCCATTGCCAATTGATCGGTCAATGCTGCATCTTTACCTTCAACCATCACCCGAATAACCGGTTCAGT
>JAUXFA010000274.1 GCA_030620285.1 Piscirickettsiaceae bacterium | reverse complement strand
AATATCAAGCCGATCAGTTGGCTTCTCTATCTAGTGACGACTAAGAACTCTAAACTTCTCCGTGGTATAGCTGTTCTGTTAGCATTTTTTGCATTTATTATTCTTTCTATTACTCAGGATTTATTATTGTTTTTTATTGTAATCTTATCGGCTATCTTCCTATTGTCTTTTGCTCGCCCAAACAATTTTTTCATAACTGAATGGCTAAACATATTAATTCCTGCAATTTCTTGGCCTACAAGCAGAAACTGGCTTTGGATCTACTCTATATTATTCAATGTAATAGTTATATTTGAGCTTACTCAGTTCAATGCGTCATGACCAATCACATAATAATCAATGGAATTAAACTCAATTTGTTTTGAATATATTGATTTAAAGTGATTTTTATTCCCCGTTTTTATCGCCTCCAGCGTAAATATTTTTTGCGGATAACGTGGATAAGTGCCTGAGCTCAGCAAGTTTTTATCCGCGCCGCTAAAGGTATTTATGTTGGAGAAAAACCGATAATGTCGGGTGCCTTTTTCTTTGGTTCATTTCTTTTGGGCACGCAAAAGAAATGAACGCCCAGCGGCAGCGAAATTAAGTATGATTAGCTATTAAAGTCCAGCCAATCCTGTGGCTTCAAAAACACCTCATACAACTCTGCTTCTTTAGAACCAGCTTCCGGTTGCCAGTTATATTGCCATTTCACTAATGGTGGTAATGACATCAATATCGATTCTGTACGACCACCTGATTGCAGTCCAAATAATGTACCGCGATCATAAACCAAGTTGAATTCAACGTAACGGCCACGACGATACAGTTGAAAATCACGTTCTCGCTCACCAAAGGGTATGTCTTTACGGCGTTGAACAATCGGTGTGTATGCTTCAATATAGCTATCACCAATGCTTTGCATAATATTAAAACATCGTTCAAAACCACCTCCATTTAAATCATCAAAAAACAAACCACCAACACCTCGCGGTTCATTTCTGTGTTTTAAAAAGAAATAATCATCACACCATTTTTTAAATGTTGGATAAACATCTTCTCCAAAGGGATCACAAGCTGATTTTGCTATTTGATGCCAGTCGACAACATCAGATTCAAAACCATAATAAGGTGTTAAATCATAGCCACCACCAAACCACCAGATAGGCTCCTCACCTTCTTTTTCGGCAATAAAAAAACGAACATTGGCATGTGATGTTGGCACATAGGGATTATGTGGATGAATCACTAATGACACCCCTAATGCTTCAAAACTACGGCCTGCTAGTTCAGGTCGGGTAGCTGTTGCCGAAGCAGGTAGGCTATCACCAGTCACTTGTGAGAAATTAACACCACCTTGTTCAAAAATAGCGCCATCGGTCAATACCCGTGTTCGACCTCCTCCTCCACCTGAACCTTTACGCTGCCAATTATCTTCACTAAACTTAGCTTGACCATCGACTGTTTCTAATTTGCCACAAATACGATCTTGTAAATCCAATAAATAATCACGTACTGCATTAATATCGGGTTGACTCATCGAATTTGCTCTCCTGTTACTGCATTTCTAATGTCTGACGGTTTATCTGATCCTGAACATTGACCTGATAATACATAATCTATATTACTTAATTGCCCACGAACTTGGCGTATTGATTTGGCTGGTCTCATGTTTGCTACATTAGCACTGGTTGAAATGATCGCACCACCAAAAGATCGACATAATTCAGCTGTTTGTTTGTGTGCTGTTACGCGCACTGCAATAGAGTCATGTTCACCCGTTAAATAATCTGGTATTGCTGATCTGACTGGTAATAACCACGTTGTTGACCCTGGCCATGTGGATTCTAATTGCGTTAATATTTCAGCTGTCACCGGTTCAATAAAATGTTGCAATTGATTAAAGTCCGCAGCAATTAATATCAATCCCTTTTGCCATGGGCGTTGTTTAATCTCCAACAATTGGCCTACGGCCTGCTTATTCCACGGGTCACAACCCAATCCGTAAACGGCTTCCGTTGGGTAGGCAATAACACCACCTTGCTGTAATGCTTTAACTGCTTGTTTTATTCGCCATTTTGACATTATTTTTTTTTCATCACCACTAATACAAAGATACCGCCAGTGGCGGTATCTTTGTATCTATAAGAAATCAAACTAAAGCTTAACCCCGTTGACGTTTTTTCTCCATCATTTCGTCAATAACTGGCGTTAAGATAATTTCCATTGCCAGTCCCATTTTAACGGCCGGCACCACCAAATTATTAGGTCGTGACATAAACGAATCTTTCAACATACTTAAATAATATGGAAAATCTGCCATTTGCGGATCTTTAAAACGAATGACCACCAAGCTTTCATCTGGTGTTGGAATTTCACGCATCACAAATGGATTTGACGTATCAATCAACGGTACCCGTTGAAAGTTAATATGAGTACGAGAAAATTGTGGCGTAATGTGATGAATATAGTCTGGAAGACGCTTCAAAATAATATCAACTACCGCTTCTGACGAATAACCACGATTAGTACAATCACGTTTGATTTTTTGAATCCACTCAAGGTTGATAACCGGCACTACACCAATCAATAAATCAACATAACGTGCGATATTCACTTCGTCTGTTACAACACCACCATGCAAACCTT
>JAUXFA010000278.1 GCA_030620285.1 Piscirickettsiaceae bacterium | reverse complement strand
CAATGCCACGGCATCATCATTACGTAAACCTTGTGGTGTTAGCTGACAACCACTGGCCACGGGTTTCATTACTGCTACCCGTTTACCTTGTTGTCTGAATAAAGTAATTAAGGCCTCGCTAATACGTGTTTTACCAACATCCGTATCGGTGCCCGTCACAAAGAAACTGGTCATAATTGTCGCCGTTGAATCTGGCTAATAGGAATATGAATGCTGCCATCATCAGCCATTTGTTGAGCGGTCACTTGACCGCCCCATGCATGGCCATAAACTACTTCGTAAGTAGCCGGCAATAAAGCATCTGTACGGAATTGTTGATAAGCCTGCTCGACTGCTTTAAACGTTTTTTTCCCCGTTAAGCCTTGGCGGCGACCGGTATTGACATTACGCGCTCCGAGGATCTTTAAATCTTTCATCAACGCCATGGCATTATTATAAGTCAAGGTATAACGATCAGTATCCAGCACGGGTTCCGCTAAACCCGCGGCCATCATTGCTTCACCAATATCATGCATATCATAAAACATATTGATATGGGGATAGTCGTCCACTGCTGCCCATGCTGTTCGCAATTCATGTAAGGTGTCTGGCCCTAATGTTGTAAACATCAATAATCCATCGGGGCGTAAAACTCGTTGAATTTCAACAAAGCTTTGTCGGGGATCGCACCATTGCAATGTTAAATTAGCAAATACCAAATCAACACTATTATCGGCTAACGGTAAATGTTCGGCATCACCCGCAAAATAGCGTGGCTTATTATTAGGTAACCAACGTTTTAAGCCCTCTGATTGTTGATAATTATGTCGTGCCTGCTGCAACATAGCAGGAGCAATATCAAGTGCAATTAATTGTGATTTTGGGTATCGCTTTGCCAATAGATCTAAGTTTCTACCGGTACCTGCACCTAAGTCTAGAATACATTTAGGCTGAAGAGTCACCAATGATAAACGATCTAATAATTCATCTGCTGTTTGGCGCTGCAATACGGCAACATCATCATAATTGGCCGCAGCTTGGCCAAATGATTTTGCGACTAGTTGTTTATTGGGTAGTTGATTATTCATAGACATCTGCACAATTCATCTTTTTATCCATAGCTGCGTTAAAAATAACTCAAAAATACTCATTTACTCCGTGTAAACTCCGCTTTTTGCATTATTTTTTCCTTGCTCCGAACAAAAATCTATTTCGTGCAAAGGTCTATCATTTAAAAAATATTCAATGTGTTGCTGACATTCTACAGCTTGCGAAATAAAAGGGGCATGGCCTGCGCCTGCTAATAAACTTGTCTGTACGTTAGTTTGTATTTGCTTTGCGTATTGCAACATTTGTTTGGGAATTAAGGTATCTCTATCACCTAAGATCATCTTTACCGGACAAAGAACCGTTTCTAACTCCTTTCTCATATCTGTCTCGATCAATAATTTCAGCCCGGCCTGTAATGCTTGTGCTTTAGGTGGGTTTTCTATCGCCAATTGATCACTTAATCGCCGAATAGTCTCTCGACTATGTTGTGAACCTCGTGCTTGCAATACTAAAAATCGCTGTAGGGTTTCAGTTTGGTTATTATTAAGATTATCGGAAAACTGTTTAAATATTGCTGCATCCATTGCACAAGACCAATCCTCTTTTTGTACAAAACAGGGGGTTGCCGCTATCAAAATTAATTTATTGACTCGTTCAGGAAAACGGTTTGTAAATGCAATGCTTATTAAGCCACCTAATGACCAACCTAGCCAATAAGCCGTTTCAGGAAGTTTATTCGCTAGATTATTCACTAGCACTTCAAGCTCTAAAGCCTTTTCCTGCCAACTGCTTTGACCATGGCCGGGCAAGTCGACTAAGTGCAAAGTAAAATTGCTTGCTAAGCTTTCCGCTAAATCATGCCAAACAGCACTATTCATACTCCAACCATGCAACATGACCAAATCTGGTCCTTGGCCAATGACGTTAATGTGCATTGACCGATTCCAAGGCATCCAATAATTGCACCACATGTTGTTCCGTATGATTGGCAGATAATGTAATGCGTAATCGCGCCGATCCTTCAGGTACGGTTGGTGGTCGAATCACGCCGACTAACAAGCCTTTATCTTCCAACAACTGTCCTATTGATATTGCTTGTTGGTCATCACTCATTAATATCGGTTGAATAGGCGTAATAGAGTCCCCTAATTGCAAGCCTAATTCTGCTGCTCCCACTCTAAATTGGGATATCAATGCCTGTAATTTTTCACGACGCCACGTTTGTTGTTGAACTAATTTTAAACTGGCCAATGTTGCAGCAGCAATGGCGACTGGTTGTGCCGTGGTATAAATATAGGTGCGTGCGTGCTGAATTAAAGTATCAATAACCTCTTCATCGGCAGCTACAAAAGCACCTGCAGTACCAAATGCTTTACCAAATGTGCCCATAATAATAGGCATATCTTGTTGCGCTATTTGCCAATGTTCAATACTGCCTTTTCCTTGCTGACCTAGTACACCAAAGCCGTGGGCATCATCAATCATAAGCGCAGCATTATGTTGCTTAGCCAATGTAACAAGTTCTGGCAAAGCTGCGATAT
>JAUXFA010000263.1 GCA_030620285.1 Piscirickettsiaceae bacterium | reverse complement strand
GTGATCCAACTGATTATTCTAGGTTCAAAGAGCAGACTAAACCATACTGGCTTTTAAAAAGGATATCAACGTGAATAATTCACATATTCAAGAAAAATAACCCTAATTTTTAGGTTTATTTTCGCCTAAATAAGTAAATAATCGAGGATTCTACGGAGGATTTGAGTTCTAAATTACTTTGGAAAATTGCTGTTGTTTTGGTGCCAGGTATCGATCAAAAACCATACAAATATTTCTAATCAACAAACGTCCAGCAGGTAATACATCAATTTGCTTGAAAGACAACACAACCAAACCATCTTGCTCCATATTTTTTAAGGACTGAAGTTCAGCAGCAAAATAGTCATCAAAGACAATATTGTACTTGTCTTCAATTGAAGAATAATCTAGATAAAAATGACAGATCAATTGAGTAATAATGGCTCTGCGCAACTTGTCATCATCATTAAGGATTAGCCCCTTAAAAACAGGTAAGTTTTGTTGCTCAATTAGTGACGCATAGGTGTTCAGGTCTTTAACATTCTGAATATAACTATCGGCAATTCGACCGATTGAAGTAATACCTAATCCGATTAAATCACAGTCAGAATGGGTTGAATAGCCCTGGAAGTTTCGGTACAGTTTATTTTCCCGTTGGGAAACTGCCAATTCATCATTAGGCTTGGCGAAATGATCCATGCCTATATAGACATATCCTTCATCCTGAAGTCGCTGAATGATCATTTTCAATATATCAAGTTTAATCTTGGGATCTGGCAAATCCGCATCATTAATCTGCCTTTGGGTTTTAAAGCGACTAGGCAAATGTGCATAGTTAAAGATAGATAAGCGATCAGGTGATGCAGCGAGTATTTTATCTAATGTTTTCGCAAAAGAAGCAACTGTCTGCAGAGGTAAACCATAAATTAAATCAATACTGATCGAACGAAAACCCAGCTCCCTTGCAGCATCCATCACAGCAAAGGTTTCTTGTTCGGTTTGAATTCGATTAACCGCTTTTTGAACGTTAGTATCAAAATCCTGAACACCCAGACTGATCCGATTAAAACCCAAATTTCTCAACAGCGGAATGGTCTGGTCATCAGCCGCTCTAGGATCAATTTCTATTGAATATTCACCCTTATCATCATCTCTTAAATTAAAATACTGCCGCGTTACATCCATTAACTTCTGCATTTGCTCGGCTGTCAAAAAAGTAGGTGTCCCTCCCCCCCAATGGAGCTGATTGATGATACGTTTTGAGTCGAATAATCGTCCCTGTAAAGCAATTTCCTGGTACAAGTTATGCAAATAAGGTTCTGCGTGTTTACGATTGTTGGTGATGATTTTATTGCAGGCACAGTAATAACAGACCGTATCGCAAAATGGAATGTGAAAATAAAGTGACAACGGGCCGCCAACAGCGTTGGATTGCTCAACTTGTTGGCGATAATTTATTTCGGTAAAGCCCTCATGTAATTCAAGCGCTGTTGGATAAGATGTATATCGAGGTCCGGCATGGTCATACCGTTTTATCAATGATAAATCGAATTCAATCGACTGATCCATTATTCGATTTCCTTGGAAATCTCAATTTCTACCAATTTATTTTTGGTTGTACTTATCGACCCAACTTCACCGATCAAATCAGCTTTTTGCGGCATCGCACTACCCGTTTTTGAAATACGGGCAATTAACTTGACCTGTTCAAAACTGGATAACTTCATCATAGGTGACATAGCCTGTTGATCCGATAAAGTCACCGTCATTGGCAAGTTTTTAACCTGTTCCCGAACAATAGCTAATGGTATTTTGGGGCCATTCATCGCTTGGGCATAAATAAAAACAGTATGCTCTGGTTTTGTTTTACCTTTTATACTCTGAGACAAACTAACCTTAACCTGAACTTTAGCATTTGTAGTAGCAACCACTTCCTCTGGCAAGGCAGCTTCTACATTCGCTACTTCAGAACCTGGGGTTTGAGTCTGGACTTCTGCTATCAAACCCATTAACTCTTGATAAGATTCTGAATCAGGTGGCAATATTTTCTTCAGGCGTTGCCAATATTGTAAAGCTTGAGAATAATCCCCAGATTCAGCTTTAGCCATTCCAGCAAGCCATAGTGCAGTTTGATCATTGGGTGATTGTTTAAGGGCTTTATAAACCAACTCAGCAGGTCTACCTTTCAGGCTGCCACCATTTGCCATGGCTAGTGAATCAGCATATTGAAGTAATATATTAGTTTGATCCCCCCGCAAACGATATGCTTGGGCAAAAGCATCGGCCGCTTGTTGAAATTGCTTTAAGTACTTGTAGGAGCGGCCGAGCATCTCCCAACCTTCTGCATCATCCGGTTGTTGCTTTAATCTAGCTGCTAATCCTTGGCCCATCGCATTAACATCCGGGGCAGAAACAGATTGGTGTGCAGTAGACTGATCTGAGCCAACCATTTCGATGGCATCAAAATTTCCTAATGCCATATAAAGTGAAACTGCCAATATTGGCAACACTATAGCAACAGGGGCAATTATCCATCTACCGGTAGTATTTTCCTCGTTTTTCTGTGCCTGCAAACTAAGATCATCATTCAAAACCATTTCCAGTTCAGAATACTGTTCCTGATATTGGCTTTCGTTTATTGCTCCAGCTTCCAGCTGTGTCCTAAGTTCAGCTAATCGTTGCTTAGCAATAGCAACATTTTGATCATCGAGCTCTGAATCTTTGCCTTGTTCCTGTTTCAGCAATGGAGGTACGATAATCCATAAAGCCAACCCAGTCATAGCAGTGACTAGCAGCCAAAAAAATATATTCATGAATCTCTGTC
>JAUXFA010000178.1 GCA_030620285.1 Piscirickettsiaceae bacterium | reverse complement strand
GACGCGCATCAGGAATAACAACTGTGGTGACTGGGCTTCGACCTGGTGGCAACTCATCTATTATCGACACATTAAGATCAGCATAAGCGGTCATGGCTAAAGTGCGTGGGATCGGCGTTGCCGTCATCACTAATTGATGAGGGAAACTAGCTGCTTTTCGACCTTTATCCCGCAATGCTAATCGTTGATGCACCCCAAAACGATGTTGTTCATCAATCACTACTAATCCAAGATTATTAAATAGCACTTCATCTTGAAATAAGGCATGAGTGCCTATCGCAACTTGAATATCTCCGTCACTCAATGCTGTCAGTACCTGTCTGCGCTCAGCTGCTGTTTGTTTTCCTGCACACCAACCCAATTGAATTCCTAATGGCTCTAACCATGTTTTAAAAGTTTGATAATGTTGCTCTGCTAGTAATTCGGTTGGCGCCATCATGACTGCTTGATAACCTGCTGAAACAGCTTCTAATACTGCCATTGCAGCCACCACTGTTTTTCCTGATCCAACATCACCTTGTACTAAACGTTGCATCGGTACCGATTGAGCTATATCCGTTAGAATTTCATCAATAACACGCTGTTGTGCACCTGTTAGTGGGAAAGGTAATTGGGCTAATAATACTTGGCGATGTTGACCATCACTTTGTAACCTTGGTGCTTGATGTTGCTGACTCTGCGCCCTGACTTTTCGCATAGTCAATTGTTGGGCTAATAATTCTTCAAATGCTAATCGCCGCTGGGTGGGATGTCGCCGATCTAATAATAATTGCACATCCGCATCGGGCGGTGGTTGATGAACAAATCTCAATGCCTCTACTAATGAATAATGTGCAGCCTCATGTAAACGTGCACTGTCCGGCAGTAATTCAGGCAGTGTTTGTTCGTCATCAAGATAGCTCAAAGCTTGTTTAAGTAATTTACGAAAACCTATTTGATGTATGCCTTCAGTAGTAGGATAAACGGGGGTTAAGTCAGCATCAACAGCAACGATAGTATCGTCAGCTATCAGTTGATATTCAGGGTGGACCATTTCTAATGATGATGGGCCTGATCGCACTTCACCAAAACAACGAATACGAACACCTGGTGACAATTGTTGTTGTTGCACTTTGGAAAAATGGAAGAACCGCAATACTATCGAACCCGTGCCATCTTCAATATAACAAAGTAATGACCGACGACGACCAAACTTAATTTGACTCAATTTCACCGTGCCTTCAACTAAACCTTCTTGCTGAGATCTAAGACTGCCTAACGGTAATAATCGGGTACGATCTTGATAACGTAACGGCAGGTGGAATAATAAGTCTTGTATTTGAACAATACCCAGTTTTTGCAAACGCTCTGCAAGCTTACTACCGACCCCTTTTAATGAAGTAACAGACTCCGATAACATGGCCTTATCATTCACCGCCTTTAACTATCGTACTATTTACGCACTTAAATCCATCACCGCATCCATTTCAACGGGCACATCTTTTGGTAAAGAAGCGACCCCAATTGCCGCACGCGCTGGATAAGGCTGGTGAAAATATTCTGCCATAATTTCATTAACCGTACCGAAATAGCTTAGATCTGTTAAGAAAATGTTCAACTTAACAATATTTTGCAGATCACCACCTGCCGCTTCCGCTACTGCTGATAAATTATCAAATACCCGGCGTACTTGAGTTGAGAAATCACCTTCAATGACAGTCATTGTTTCAGGAACCAAAGGAATTTGACCTGACATATACACCACATCGCCGACTTTGACAGCTTGTGAATAGGTTCCAATTGCTTCGGGTGCTTTCGATGTGTGAATAATTTCACGCGCCATACTTGTATTCTCCCTTATCGCCGTTATTAACAGCTATTAAATTATTATAATATTCTTACATTAAAGTATTTTATTGTTTGAGTCGCGTAATACGTTCAACCATATTAATTCGGCGCAATCGTCTTATCACTCTGGCTAAATGTTGTCTATCAATAACCTCAATGGTTAATCGTAAATCTGAATAACCGCCATCTCGTTCATCAACAACCACATTATCAATATTTGAATCACTCTCAGAAACAGCTGAGGCAATGGTTGCCAATACGCCTCGTTGATTTTTAACATGTACCACGATCTCTACCTGAAATTCACGTGCTGTTTCAGGCGCCCACATTACATCCAACCACTTTTCCTGCTGGTCACGCAGGTTTAATGTTGTTTTACAATCTATTCGGTGAACAACAATACCTCGACCGGCACTGATATAACCACGTATCGGATCTCCTGGGATTGGGTGGCAACAGCGGCCAAAACTCACCACCATGCCTTCCGTGCCGGCAATGACAAGCGGTGGTGCATCTTCATTATCTGATGAGGAAGCATCATGAGCCAATTTTTGTGCGACTAGTAGAACAGACCTATTTCCTAAGCCGACATCTTCTAATACTTGAATAAAATTATCTTGCTCAAATTCAGCAACTAGATCTGTAATACGCTGAGCAGGAATATCATCCAGCTGAGTCCCAAAGACCGATAAATTTTTGATCAGTAAACGCCGTCCCAATATAACGGCATCTTCATTCTGAAGCTGTTTCAAATAGTGACGGATATTGGTGCGTGCTTTGGCCGTCGTCACAAAATTTAACCAATCTGGATTAGGATTTGATACCTGAGCAGTAATAATTTTAACCGTTTGACCAGTCTCAAGTTTGGTACTTAAGGGCACCAGATGTCGGCCAATACGTACTGCTACACAGTTATTACCAACATCAGAATGTACGGCATAAGCAAAGTCTACAGCTGTCGCACCCCGCGGCAATGACAAGATCTGACCTTTAGGGGTAAAGACATAAATCTCTTCAGGGAATAAATCAATTTTTAGATTCTCAAGAAATTCCACAGAATCGCCGGAGTCCTTTTGCATTTCTAAAATGCCTTGCAACCATTTCCTGGCTCGACGATGAGATTGGCTACTGCCTTCATTTTCTCCCGTTTTATACAGCCAATGCGCCGCAACACCCGCTTCTGCCATTTGGTCCATATCACGGGAGCGAATTTGTACCTCGATAGGTATACCATGAGGCCCAAATAGTACGGTATGCAAAGATTGGTAGCCATTCGCTTTAGGGATGGCAATATAATCCTTGAACAAGCTGGGAACGGGCTTATATAAATTATGAACAATGCCCAACATGCGATAACACGAATCAACATCATCAACCACAATGCGAAAAGCATAGACATCCATCACTTCTGAAAATGATAGTTTTTTTGCAATCATTTTCAAATAAAGGCTATAAAGATCTTTTTCACGCCCTTGAATATCAGCGGAGAGACCCTCTTGCTCCATCCGATTTAAAATTGAAGCGGTTATTTGCCCAACCACCTCCTTACGATTACCACGCGCCTTACGCACCGCATCGAATAATACCCGATAGCGGATAGGATATAACACATGAAAACCTAATTCTTCCAGCTCACAACGCATCAGGTTCATGCCTAAGCGCTGGGCAATAGGTGCATAAATATCTAAGGTTTCATTCGCAATTCGGCGGCGTTTATCTGAAGGCAGATGCCCCAGCGTGCGCATATTATGAAGGCGATCGGCTAATTTTACGATAATGACACGGATATCTTGTGACATCGCCAACATCATTTTTCGTAAGTTTTCTGCTTGTGCCTGTTGCTGAGTTTCAAATGCTGCTTTGGCTAACTTACTGACACCATCAACTAATAGTGCCACTTCTTCGCTAAATTCAGCGGCAAGCTCATCCCGGCTGACTTCAGTATCTTCGATAACATCATGTAATAGCCCCGCCATAATGCATTCGTGATCCATGTGCATTATGGCTAGAACATGTGCTACCGCGAGTGGATGGGTAATATACGCTTCGCCAGAGCGGCGAAGTTGGCCTTCATGTGCTTGTTGTGCAAAGAAATAGGCACGTCGAATATCTTCAACCTGACT
>JAUXFA010000011.1 GCA_030620285.1 Piscirickettsiaceae bacterium | reverse complement strand
TCTCCAAAAAGTTCAATATTTGTTCAATAGGCAAACCTGCGCCACTATCAAACCATACACCATCGTGTTGTGACCTTAGCCATGTCAACTGGCGTTTTGCCATTTGTCGGGTTGCAATAATGGCTTTATCAATCATAGTTTCCTGATCATATTCACCCGACAAATGTGCCCATGCTTGCCGATAACCAACCGCACGAATAGCCGGCAAATCTGGATGACAATCAAGCCTTTTAAATAATGATTCTACTTCATCTACAAAACCATTGGTAACCATCATCTTATATCTATCGGCAATACGTTGATGCAACACACTGCGTTCAAAAGGACTAATTATAATCTTAATAACATTATAATTAAGTGATGTTTCTGGTTGTTGCGTGAGATCAGTCAGTGATTGTCCGGTAATTTCATACACCTCTAAAGCACGCTGTAAACGTTGCGGATCATTGATATGAATCCGTGCTGCTGACACCGGATCAATTTCAGCAAGGCGAGCATGTAAATGAGCCAAACCATATTGCTCAACTTCCGCTTCCAACTTCGCCCTAATGATAGGATCGGCACTCGGTAAATCAGCTAATCCTTGCTGTAACGCTTTGAAATAAAGCATGGTACCCCCCACTAATAAAGGTATCTTCCCTCTCGCGGTAATATCGGTCATCAAACGCAGAGCATCTTGTCGAAACTGACCGACAGAATAGCTTTCTGTTGGGTCAAGAATATCAACAAGATGATGAGGGTAGGCTGCTAAGGTACCACTATCTGGTTTTGCCGTGCCTATATCCATATCACGGTAAACAAGTGCCGAATCAACACTAATTATTTCAACCGGATAGCGCTGCGCAATTTGAATTGCTAAGTCAGTTTTACCCGCTGCTGTCGGCCCCATAATAAATAGGGCTGGAGGATAATTGGAGGTGGTACTAGTCAGGATTAACCTTGTTTCATCGTATCGAAGAAGTCAGCATTGGTTTTAGTCGCTTTCAACCGATCCATCAAGAATTCCATAGCTTCAATAGGATCCATTGGTGCCAATAATTTACGCAAGATCCAAAGTTTGTGGAGATCGTCTGCTTGCGTGAGCAAGTCTTCTTTACGTGTACCTGAACGAGTCACATTAATCGCAGGATAAATACGACGATCAGCAAGCTTACGTTCCAGTTGAAGTTCCATATTACCGGTACCTTTGAACTCTTCAAAGATCACTTCGTCCATACGCGAACCAGTCTCAACCAAGGCGGTCGCAATAATAGTCAAACTACCACCTTCTTCAATATTACGAGCGGCACCAAAGAAACGCTTTGGACGTTGTAGTGCATTAGCATCTACACCACCTGTTAATACCTTACCTGAAGATGGTGCAACCGTATTATAGGCACGTGCAAGCCGTGTAATTGAATCTAATAAAATAACAACGTCACGTTTATGTTCAACTAAACGTTTTGCTTTCTCAATGACCATTTCAGCCACTTGCACATGACGTGTTGCTGGCTCATCAAAGGTACTTGATACCACTTCACCGACAACAGAACGTTGCATTTCAGTTACTTCTTCCGGACGTTCATCAATTAATAAAACAATTAAGTCACTTTCAGGATAATTTGCCGTAATGGATTGGGCAATCATCTGCAGAATCATTGTTTTACCTGATTTTGGTGGTGCCACAATCAATCCGCGTTGACCTTTACCAATAGGAGAGGCTAGATCGATTAATCTTGGTGTTATATCTTCGGTACTGCCATTGCCGCGCTCTAATGTAAATCGTTCGTTGGGAAATAAAGGTGTTAAATTTTCAAACGGAACTTTGTTCTTAGATTTTTCTGGTTTTTCATAGTTAAGCTCTTCAACTTTAATTAGTGCAAAATAACGTTCACTGTCTTTCGGCGACCGAATTTTACCGGTAATGGTATCGCCTGTTCTTAAATGAAAACGACGTATTTGACTCGGTGAAACATAAATATCATCAGGGCCAGCAACATAAGATGCTTCCGGAGAACGTAAAAAACCAAAACCATCTTGTAATAATTCAAGAACACCAGTAGTGACAACTTCATCACCCTGTTTGGCGTGATGTTTAACGATAGCGAAAATTAAATCTTGTTTACGGTTGCGAGCAAGTCCGTCAAGTTTCAGTGAAAGAGCAAGCTCCATAAGCTCAGCAGCAGACTGCTTCTTAAGTTCTGTTAAATTCATGTAGTACCTAGGTGGGATTGTTCAAATAATGGGTAAGTTGGCCGCGCGAAAAGCGCAATGATTAGAAAATGGGAGGGGGACGTTTCAGAAATTTGACGTCGATAGTAACAACTAAAAATTAGTTCGTCTAGTTAAAAACGAACTAATTTCATTATTCATTAATTTGTTTAGTCTATTAAAGACTCAAGCCCAGTATTCTTTTGTCTTAATTAGTTGAAACCTTAGCAAACCTTCTTTTACCCACTTGGATGGTATGCTCGACATCTTTGGTAATAACTAACTGTCGATCAACGACTTTGTCACCATCAATTTTAACCGCACCTTGTTTAATCATTCTAAAGGCTTCCGATGTGCTTACCGTTAAACCAGCCTCTTTCAATACATTGGCAATCGCTAATCCATCATCACCGACAGTTAAAATAACTTCATCAATATCGTCGGGAATTTTACCTTTCTTAAACTGATTGGCAAAACCATCTCGGGCTTGCTGGCCTTCTTGCTCGCTATGAAAGCGCGTGACAATTTCTTGGGCAAAATCCTTCTTGATTTCGATTGGATTGCGCCCAGCAGCCACATCATCACGCCATTGTTGGATCTCCAACACATTTCGAAAACTTAACAAATCGATATAACGCCACATTAAGTCATCAGAAATTGACATGATCTTGCCAAAAATATCTTTAGGGCTATCATTAATGCCAATATAATTATTCAGTGATTTTGACATCTTTTGAACACCATCTAAACCTTCTAAGATCGGCATCGTCAAGATGGTTTGCTGAGGTTTACCATAGGCTTTTTGTAATTCACGGCCCATCAGTAAATTAAACTTTTGGTCGGTACCACCCAATTCAACATCCGCTTCTAATTCCACGGAATCATAACCTTGAATAAGTGGGTATAAAAACTCATGAATTGCGATCGGCTGGCCACCTTTATAGCGTTTACTAAAATCATCTCGCTCTAACATACGGGCAACAGTGTGATTAGAGGCTAAACGGATCATATCGGCTGATGAAAGTTTGTTCATCCAATGCGAATTAAACACAACTTTCGTTTTTTCCGGATCAAGGATTTTAAACACTTGCTCCTGATACGATTTGGCATTTTCTTGAACTTGTTCCGGAGTTAATGGCTTACGTGTCACATTTTTACCCGTTGGATCACCAATCATGCCGGTAAAATCGCCAATCAAAAATAAAACGTCATGGCCTAAATCCTGAAACTGTTTTAACTTATTTAATAAAACAGTATGGCCTAGGTGTAAATCTGGTGCCGTTGGGTCAAACCCAGCTTTAATGCGAAGTGGGCGACCTGTTTCAAGCTTCTCAATTAACTCACTTTCGACCAGTATTTCCTCTGCACCACGTCGTATTTCGGCCATCGCTTGTTGCACTGGGACCATTTTTTACTCCAATAAACTTTTAATTTTCGCGAATAGTATCACAAGATAAATCAACAAAGGCTTCCATTACGATGAAAATGCTGCGAAAATGCCGAGCATCTACATTATGTGAATGCTAATCGATGAAACGAAACCGACTAATACGATCATCTGACACTGCCAGCATATTTGCTACTGCAGCACCACGCATTAGCAAGCTCCGGCACCTATTCGCACTATCATTACTGACATTTGCCGGTATTTTTATTGCCAGTACTGTATTAACAAGCAGCGAATCAATTGCTAATACCACCGAGTCTCAGGTAATTGACTTGCCTAATCTACCTGCTGAATTACAAACATCTACTACCACTCAACAATCATTGCAAACGAGTATAGCAATACCAGAGCTATTAGAAGCAGAATCAATTATTGCTAATAGTGAAGATAGCGAAGCCATCGTTGATCAAGCACATTCCGCTGAACTTGCAGCAATAGAACAAGCTGTCATTGTAGCGCCTGAGCCTACAGAATCTAAACCAGAAACACCCGCACCAGAGATCAACTGGCAACAAATCACGGTAAAATCAGGTGATAACCTATCCCTTATCTTCCCTCGTGTTGGTTTATCCGCACGTGATGTTTATAACATTGCTCAATTAGGCAAGGACATTAAACCCTTACTTAATTTGAAACCTGGCCAAACACTACGCTTTAACATCGCAACACAACAAGATTCTAAAAAATTACAACAATTACAATTACTACTCAGCCCAATTGAAACTTTAGATATTATTTCAACAGATGATGGTTACCAAACAACTACCCTCATTCGCGAAGTTGAACAACGCCAAATGCATGCCTCAGGAAAAATTGAAAGCTCATTATTTGAAGCCGGTAAACAAGCAGGCTTATCTGATAAGTTAGTCATGGAACTGGCTTATATATTTGGTTGGGATATTGATTTCGCATTAGATTTACGTCAAGACGATCATTTCAAATTACTCTACTCTGAAGATTATCTTGATGGTGAAAAAATTGCTGATGGCGCTATTGTAGCGGCAGAGTTCACCAACCAAGGTAAAACATTCCGTGCTGTTCGCTACACTGATGATACCGGTTTAAGCCGTTATTATTCACCTAAGGGTGACAGTATGCGTAAAGCCTTTAGTCGTACCCCAGTACACTTCTCACGCATTAGTTCGCGCTTTAATCCAAACCGTAAACACCCGGTGCTCAAAACAAGTCGACCTCATCGTGGTGTTGATTATGCCGCTGCTAGAGGCACACCTATTCTTGCAACCGGTGATGGTAAAGTTGATTTTGTCGGCACTAAAGGCGGCTATGGTCGTACAGTTGTCCTCACCCATGGCGGCAAATACACTACCTTATATGCTCATATGTCTCGCTATAAAAAAGGCGTCAAACGCGGTAAACGTGTGCATCAAGGTGATGTGATTGGTTATATTGGTAGCAGTGGTCTGGCAACTGGCCCCCACCTACATTATGAATTCCGGGTCAATGGTGTTCACCGCAACCCATTGACTGTTAGCCTACCGAAAGCAGAGGCCTTAGCTAAAAAATATCGTGCTGATTTTGAGCAAAAATCACAGCCATTATTAGCGCAGCTTGACCAAGTAAATAACAATATTCTGGCGCTAAACGATTTAGACTAGTCGACGACTGTGAGCTACTATATCGGGGTCATGTCAGGTACCAGTTTAGATGGTATTGATGTTGTTATTACCGATTTTTCAACAGCAACACCGTGCCAACTCATTGCCGCACAAACATTCCCCTTCCCACCTGAACTAAAATCAGAATTAATCTTATTAATCAAGAGTATAAAGTGTAATCTTAATAAGTTAGGTGAAATTGATATTGCCTTGGGCCGACTGGTTGCTCAATCGATTAATCAACTTATAAAGACACATCATGTTAATGTGAGTGACATTACTGCTATCGGCAGTCACGGCCAAACTATCTTTCACTCTCCCACTGGTCAATACCCATTTAGCATGCAAATTGGCAATGCTAATGTCATAGCTGAAATGACGGGTATTACAACCGTGGCTGATTTTCGTCAGCGTGATATTGCTGCAGGCGGTCAAGGGGCACCATTAGTACCGGCATTTCATCATCAATTGTTTGCTGATCCCCGACAGCATAGAGCGATTATTAATATTGGTGGCATCAGTAATATCACCCTGCTGCCAGCGGATAATAAACAGCCTATTTCGGGATTTGATACCGGCCCCGGTAATGTATTAATCGATGGTTGGATTTCACGGCATCAACAGCAAGATTATGACCACCAAGGCCAATGGGCTGCATCAGGTCAATGTAATGATGATCTGTTAGCACTGATGCTTGCTGAACCTTATTTTCAACAAACAATTCCTAAAAGTACCGGTCGTGAATTATTTAATATGGCTTGGCTGGATAAAAAACTAGTTGAATATAATAATGAGCTTCCAGCTATTGATGTTCAAGCAACATTGATCCAACTCACTGTACAAACTATTGCTAATGATATTCAACGTTATGGCAATAACAGTGAAGCGGTATTTATCTGTGGTGGTGGTGCCCATAATGATTATTTATTGTCTCAACTACAGCTAGTGTTGCAAGACAAAAAAGTGGCAACCACCAAAATATTGGGCTTAGATCCTGATTGGGTTGAGGCTTGTGCTTTTGCTTGGTTAGCTGATAAAACCTTGAACAAACAAGCGGGGAACCTAGCGTCAGTTACCGGAGCAAAACACCCGGCCGTGCTAGGTGCTATTTATTCAGCTTAATCTTAATCGTCGAGTGATGATTCATAAGCTTCCGCAGATAATAATCCTTCAAGATCATTAGCATTATCTGGCTGTATTTTAAACAACCAGCCGTCACCAAATGAATCTTCATTAATCAGTTCAGGTTCGTCTTCTAATGCAGTATTAACAGCAGAAATCTCACCACTGACTGGCATATAAATATCCGATGCCGCTTTAACTGATTCTAGCAACATGCATTGTTCTTTAGCAGCAAAGCGTTGCCCAACTTCAGGTAACTCTGCAAATACCAAATCACCGAGTAGATCTTGAGCATGATCAGTAATACCAACAACGATTTCACCATTGTCTGCAAGTTTTGCCCACTCATGGCTATCAGCATATTTTAACGAGTTCGGATTAGTCATTAACAACGTCCATACAATTCATTTAAATGCTTCATTCTAGGCCCACAATCGTCAGCGACCATATCCCACTCAAAGCGCCAACTCCAATTACCTTCTGTTGTTCCTGGTACATTCATTCTGTGGCTACCATCCAAGCTTAAGATATCTTGCATAGGTACCACAGCAAGTTGTGAAACCGATTCTAATGAGGCCCGTATCAATAACCACGGCATCGTTTCATGTGATTCACCTAAATATTCATATACCCGTGCCTTGGTATGATCATCTAATTCTTCAAACCAACCTAGCGTTGTATTATTATCATGCGTTCCAGTGTAGGACACACTATCGCAGGTATGTGAATGAGGTAAGTAAGGATTACTACCATCGTCACCAAACGCAAACTGTAGAATCTTCATCCCTGGCATGCAATATTTTTCGCGTAATGCCGTTACTTGTTCAGTAATAATGCCAAGATCTTCCGCAACCAATGGTAATTCACCAAAAGTCTTAACTAATTGATTGAATAATGCATCACCTGGCGCTGGCACCCATTTACCATCAATAGCTGTTTCACAACTGGCAGGAATTTCCCAACACGCTTCAAAACCTCTGAAATGATCAATACGAATTAGATCAAACATGTCTAACTGCGTTTGTATTCGCTGCTGCCACCAAAGAAAATCTTGAGCAATATGTTTCTGCCAACGATATAAGGGGTTTCCCCAACGTTGGCCAGTTTCCGAGAAATAATCAGGCGGCACGCCTGCTACTATGGTAGCTTCACCTTTTTTATCCAGAGTAAATAATTCTGGGTTAGCCCATACATCTGCGCTGTCATGGGCAACAAATATCGGCATATCTCCAAAGAGCAATACACCATGTTCATTGGCATAGTCTTTTAATGCATACCATTGTTGATAAAACAGAAACTGTGCAAAACGACGAATATCAAGTGACTCGTCACGCTCTTCACGAATTTTATTGAGGGCTTTTACTTGTCGGTCACGCAGAGGTTTTGGCCAGTGAAACCAGGCTGTCGTGTGATTTAAACGACGGAGTTCACTGAACAACACAAAATCATCAAGCCAATATCTCTGCTTCTGGCAAAAATCAGTAAACTCAGATTGTTGTTCATCATCTGCATTGGCCATAAATTGACGATATGCATGAACTAATTTGATCAGGAAGGTATCACCTTGTAGACCTTGTTCGACATCAACCCATGATTGCTGCTGAACCGTTTCCATGCAGATTAAATTGGTATTAGCCGCATGAGCCGATAAACATTGATAAGGCGAACCATCACTATGTGTTGGGCCTAATGGCAACATTTGCCAAACAGACACGCCAGATGCTTGCAAGAAATCTACAAACCGATAGGCATCTTGCCCTAGATTAGCCGAAGGCAAGCTAGTGATATGAAGTAATACCCCTGCCCGCCTTTTCTGAAATACTTGCGCTTGTTGCAATCCCATTTACTTAACTATTCACCACCACGACGCATTGTGCCGCCTTGCTCAATACCACTACCACCTTGAGACACTGTCTCCGCTAGGTTTTGTGGCACTTCTTGACCTAACATTTGGTAAAGATTAGATAAATGCAAACGGAATAAACGTTCAAAATCACTCACACTATCGGCTGAATTATAATCACCAAACCACCAGAACCAGTCCGATCCTTCACAGATGGCTAATTGTCGTCGTAGTGCATGGTCCATTTCAAGATCAAATGTCTGCTCGGCCATCACTCGGTCGAACGTTTGCTTGGCTTCACTGAGTAAATCCCAACCACGGTTTTTATCAGGATCACCGATCCATGTCGAAAATGAACCATAAACCCAACTACCGGCAACCATTTTTGGTAGCTCAGCTGATTGAACACCATTACTAAGGCTCTCTGAAAAAGTAGTTAGTTCAAGTTCCGGATGCTCTGCTAACCGTTGATAGAGATCTTGCAAGAAGTAATAACCATTGTAAGAATAATATTCCCAGGCATTCTCACCATCTAGAATAACGGATACCACACGATCTTTATCATCTTCTGTTCCAGATTTAATCGTCAACAAATGGCCAATAAAGTCATTGACCGCATCTTCCGCACCCCATTTGGTATAGGTAAAGCCAATCAAGTCAGATAAACCATCATCACGGAAGAAACACGCTGGTGTTGCGCCCGGCAGTTTATAGGGTTTATAAATACTAGCGTCTTGCATTTCAGACAAATTAAAACTATTTCGCAATACATTTTCGCCAGTCGCGGCCCAATCAAAACCATGCTGAGAAATAATTTTCATTGTTTCAGTGGACACTGCACCTTCAGATGGCCAGCAACCTTTTGGTCGGAAACCGAAGAAGGATTCAAATACCCGTAGCCCTTCTTCCATATGCCAATGTACGCGCTCTTCACCACCCGGATATGTTGTAATTTCCGGTAATGCAGAATCAGGCATGGCCTCATGGGTGGTATTAATATCGAGCATTAACGGTACAATTGGGTGAGCATAAGGTGTCACTGACAATTCAACTCGACCCGTTTCAGCCAGTCGACGATAACGTGGAATAAGATCACTTAATAACTCACCGATCACAATCATTAACTGACGGCGATCATGAAAACTATATAACTTAGCTTTCTTCATCAACGCTTGGATCCGAACATCAGATCGTCTAACGGTTTCCCCCATCCATGCTAAGTGATACCACACCACCATATCGACCATAAATTGATCGTTAATGTAGTGCAACTGATCAGGATCATCCAAAAATCCACGAGCCATCTCTGCTAATTTTGCAAAATGAGGAAATGGTGCAATCAACTTTTCTTCATTGGCACGCAGACAATCACTAATGAGTTTTTTACGTTCTTCGGCACTTGCAGGCTGCACTGGTGAATCCAATGCCATCAGCAATGGATCTTTTAATCGACCCGTGCCTTTAAAGCGTGACTTTACCTGTTCATCATAGTCGGCAATTTGCTCCAGCAATGTGGGTGCAAAATTGACCACCGCTTTTGCACCTGGCACATTTTCCAAGTGCCAAGCCATATCAACATAATCTTTAATAACATGTAGATATGTCCACGGTAAATGGTACATCCCCCCCATTGGTTCATTGTATTGTGGCTGGTGCATATGCCAGCATAAAACGACTTTTAACTTATTTGGTTTTTTCAATTTAACGATCTTATCTGACATATCTGTAATTCTGTCCTAACATCTCTGGAGTAACTAGAACGACGCCATCGGGCGACATTTCATATTTTTCTGCATCTGCAACGGGATCTTCACCAATCACAGTACCTTCTGGCACGATACAACCTTTGTCCAGTACTACTTTTGTCAAACGACAATTTCGATTGACGGTGACATCTGGCAAGATGACACAGTCTTGAATGGTTGAATAACTATGTATTTGTACTTTAGAAAACAATACTGAATGTTTAATCGTTGAACCCGAAATAATACAACCACCTGAAACCATTGAGTCTACAGCCATACCACGACGTTCATCATCATCAAAGACAAATTTTGCTGGTGGTAATTGTGCTTGGTAAGTCCAAATCGGCCAGCTGTCGTCATAAAGATTTAACTCTGGTGTAATGCCAATTAATTCTAAGTTAGCTGACCAGAACGCATCAATCGTACCCACATCACGCCAGTAACCAGGATCGTTACCTTGTACATCTTTATATGGATGCGCGATAACTTTATAGTTATCAATTAGTGATGGGATAATGTCGTGACCAAAGTCATTAGTAGAGCCCGGTGTATCAGCATCTTTAATTAATTGTTCGTATAAGAAATCAGCATTAAAGATATAAATACCCATCGATGCTAATGCCGTATCACTACTGCCCGGCATTGGGTTTGGATTGGCTGGTTTCTCGGTAAATTCTTTAATTCGGTAATCTTCATCAACAGACATCACACCGAATTCTGTGGCTTCTTCTAACGATACGGTCAAACACCCAATCGTCATATCAGCATTTTTAGCCACATGTTCCGCTAACATATCACCGTAATCCATTTTATAAATATGGTCACCAGCTAAAATAACAACGTATTTAGCCCCGTGATTTCGTAAAATATCAATATTTTGATATACCGCATCGGCTGTACCTTTATACCAACCTTGTTCTGTTCGTTGTGATGCAGGTAATAATTCAACAAACTCACCCATTTCACCACGCATATAACCCCAACCTTGTTGGATATGACGCATCAATGAATGTGCTTTATATTGCGTTAAGATACCAATACGACGAATACCTGAATTAACACAGTTTGATAGCGGGAAATCGATAATTCTAAACTTACCACCAAAGGCGACGGCGGGCTTTGTTCGCCAATCTGTTAACTGTTTTAAACGTGAGCCGCGACCACCGGCTAAAATCAAGGCTAAAGTATCTTTCGTAAGACGACTTACGAAACGCGTGCTATCATTCTCTGACATGAGGCATCTCCAAACGAGGTGGGTGAACAAGCTGACAAGGCAGGTATCATAACGCATTAGCCCAATTTAAGCGAGCCCAAATCTCATAAAAATTTATAAAACTAGGACTAAAACCATGAGTGCTAATCCACTATCTGAAGACTTAATTAGAATTATCGAAGCGCGTCACCATGACCCCTTTTCTGTCCTCGGCGCACACCCTCACGGTAAAAAAACAACCGTGACAGTTTTTCTACGTGACACACAAAAAGCATCATAAAATGATGAACTTAAATTAAAACGTATCGAGGGTAGCGACCTGTTTCAATGGACAGGAAAGACAGAGTTACATGAAAAGCCTTACACCATAAATCGCATCGCCGGAAATGGCGATTCAGTCACTAATCATGACCCTTATTGTTTCCTACCTCAGCTATCAGAATATGACCTACATTTATTTTCTGAAGGTAAACATTGGCATGCTTACCGTATTTTAGGCGCCCATCCCCAACAAGTAGATGGCATAGACGGTGTTTTATTTGCCACATGGGCACCCAGTGCTCAACGCGTCAGTGTAGTGGGTAACTTCAATCAATGGGACGGCCGCTGCCATCCTATGCGTGCTCGTGGCGATTCTGGTGTTTGGGAGTTATTTGTTCCTGATATTGCCGATGGTGAAATTTATAAATTTGAAATCAGAGCCCAAGATGCTTCTCTCCATTCTAAAATGGATCCCTATTGCCAACGAGCAGAATTACGCCCAAACACAGGATCTATCGTCTCTGCTGACAGCGCACACAAATGGCAAGACACCGATTGGATGTCCAAACGTGAAAAAGCCGACTGGTTACACACTCCTCATTCAGTTTATGAAGTTCATATGGGCTCATGGAAGCGCAATGAAGATGGTGATTTCCTAAGCTA
>JAUXFA010000046.1 GCA_030620285.1 Piscirickettsiaceae bacterium | reverse complement strand
TCTCCTAAGGTCATTTGGCTCAAAGGATCATGGTATTCGTTGAGGATCTTCTCAATTTGAGACGGGCTTAGCATTTATAACTCCAGTAATAGATAAATATCTGATGGCAACGACGGGGTATTTTATACTGAGTTGGCTTCCACTTCACCCATTTTAGTAATGTGGGTATTGTATTGTCGAAAATGATGTTAACGCCAAACAGACAACGCTTTATTCAAGTATCTTTTTATTCCAATCAACAACACTCTCTTGAACATCATTAATCTCTCTATCCGCGCTATTAATTATGCTTGATATTTTTGCTGTAATCGTTGCACCATATTTATCCGCAATAATATTACCGCTAGTGACAACAAAAATAGCAACTACAATCACATATACATGGGTTAAAAAAGCTTTCATATTGACTCTCTATGTTTAACTGTTTTTATACAATAAGTTATTCATGGTCGTAATCGTACTGACACTAATTTCTTTCGGGCAAACACGTTCACATTCTCGGTAATTACTACAACTACCAAAACCTTCATTTTCCATCGCTGTGAGTAACTTTTCTGCACGTTGTGGATCCATTTGTCCTTGAGGAAGCAGCGATAAATGAGTTACTTTTGCCGCCACAAATAAAGTCGCTGAAGCATTAGGACACGCTGCTACACAAGCGCCACAACCGATACATGTCGCCGAATCAAATGCAGCATCTGATACTTCTTTTTCAATCGGAAGTGTATTGGCCTCACAAGCTGAACCCGTCCGTATTTCAATATAACCACCCGCTTGAATAATCTTTTCAAACGATGTTCTATCAACAACTAAATCTTTAATGATAGGGAATGCAGTTGCTCGCCAAGGTTCAATCCACAGCTCTTTTTCACCTGCATAATCACGCATATATTGTTGGCAAGTGGTGGTTGCCCTGCTTTTGCCATGTGGTGCGCCATTAATCACTAAATTACAAGAGCCGCATATCCCTTCTCGGCAATCAAAATCAAAAGCAATGGCTTCTTTATCAGACTCGATAAGCTGCTCATTCAACGCATCCAACATCTCTAAAAAGGAGGTGTCTTCGCTGACATCAATTTCATGTCGCTCAAAGTCACCTGCTGAATCAGCATCTTGTTGTCGCCATATATGTAGAATAAAATTCATCGGTAATTTCTTGTTGTTGGTCTTACAAATTCAAAATGTAATTCTTCTTTATATAACACCGGAATACTAATGTTGCCGCTATATTGCCACGCCGCCACATAGGAAAAAGCATCATCATGGCGCTGTGCTTCACCATCATCGGTAATGTGCTCTTCTCGAGCATGACAACCGCATGATTCTTCGCGAGTTAAGGCATCTATACACATTAATTCAGCTAACTCAAAGAAGTCTGCAATCCGACCTGCACGCTCTAATGTTTGATTGAGCGTTTCATCACTACCGGTAATTTTGACCTGCTGCCAAAATTGCTCGCGTAAACTTTTAATCTCGGCAATGGAGGATTCCAATATGCTCTTTTCTCTTGCCATGCCACAAGCATTCCAGATAATTTGACCTAATTTTCGGTGAAATTCATCCGGTGTTTTCTGAGCATCAGGCGCATTCATCAAACTATCAATTCTTTCTTGACAACTTTGCAATGCTTGCTGAGCTTCAGGGTAATCAGCATTAATATCTAACGGTTTTTGGTGTGCCAAATAATTTGAAATCGTCGATGGTAAAACAAAATAGCCATCAGCCAACCCCTGCATTAAAGCACTGGCTCCAAGGCGATTAGCACCATGATCTGAGAAATTCGCTTCACCTCCCGCAAATAAACCATCAATTGACGTCATCAGATTGTAATCAACCCACAGACCTCCCATGGTGTAATGCACAGCAGGATAGATCCGCATCGGTGTTGTATAAGGATCTTCATCAGCAATATGTTGATACATCTCAAATAAATTGCCATATTTCTCACTCACAGCATCTAAACCTTGAGTTTCAATTGCTTTAGCAAAGTCGAGATATACACCGAGTTTTTTACCATCAATATCGTGGCCGACACCACGGCCTTCATCACAAACCAATTTCACTGCTCGTGACGCTATATCACGCGGTACTAAATTACCAAATGCAGGATACATTCGCTCTAAGAAATAATCACGATCAGCTTCGGGGATTTGTTCTGGTTTTTTATCACAATCTTGTTTGTTCTTCGGCGTCCAAATTCGACCGTCATTTCGCAGAGATTCACTCATCAATGTTAATTTTGACTGTAATTCACCCGCCTGTGGAATACAGGTTGGATGGATTTGAGTAAAACAAGGATTGGCAAATAATGCACCTTGTTTATGTGCTCGCCATGCTGCCGAAGCATTGCAACCTTTGGCATTGGTAGAAAGATAAAACACATTGCCATAACCACCGGTACACAACACCACAACATCGGCCATATGTGATTCCAACTTACCAGTGACTAAATCACGAGATACTATGCCTTTGGCCTTACCATCAACTAATATCAAATCCTGCATTTCACAGCGAGAATGATGAACAATTGTGCCTTCATCTATTTGTTTGCTCATCGCCTGATAGGCACCAATAAGTAGTTGTTGGCCTGTTTGACCTCGAGCATAAAATGTCCGTGATACTTGTGCACCACCAAAAGAACGGTTTGCTAAATAACCGCTATATTCACGTGCAAATGGCACCCCTTGGGCAACAGCTTGATCAATAATACTGGTACTCAATTCAGCTAAACGAAAGACATTAGACTCCCGCGCTCGATAGTCACCACCTTTGATAGTATCGTAGAATAACCGCCACACACTATCACCATCATTCTGATAATTTTTCGCGGCATTGATGCCACCTTGGGCAGCAATACTATGTGCTCTTCTTGGGCTATCTTGAAAACAAAATGTCTTAACGTTATAGCCCATTTCACCGAGCGATGCTGCCGCTGCCGCACCCGCAAGACCGGTTCCCACCACAATAATATTGTATTTTTTCCTATTCGCGGGACTGACGATCTTTAAATCAAATTTATGCTGAGTCCATCGTTCCTCAAGGCTTCCTTTCGGGGTATGGCTATCCAATTCAAAATCAGTCATGACATGGCCATATAAATATAAACAGGGATCAAGGCAAACCCACCTATTAGAATCATCACGCCCGCCCAAACAAGGCTATGACAAGTTAACGATGTTTTACCTAATGTTTGCAGCACATTAGCCAGCGAATGTTGTAAATGCATCATCAATACAAACAAGCCTGCCAAATAAAATAACACCATTATTTCTGACTGAAATAACTGTATAAGCTCGTTATAAAGTTCAGTATTATCAAACAATACTGTTTGAATAACATGTACGACGATAAAGGTGAGTAAGAAAATAATACTAAGGGTGACAAAAAGTGCTGGAATTTTGAATTTGTCATGTTTTGCATAATCGACCGCTCTAGCCTGCGCGTTAGCTTTGCGAATTCTAATTGCCGCTTTAACATGAATAAACACCGCAATTGTCATCAGCAATAATACTAACCAACTGATTACGCCACCGTTATACCAATCATAAAATTTTGTAAATGTATCTGGCCAAAAAAAACTAAGATTAGACAACATATGAACAATCAAATACGCCGTCATCACCACACCAGCCAATGCCATCGATCTCTTTTGTAGTTGAATCAATTGAGATGCCATTAACTTTCCATATCGACCATAAGGTCTTCGCTATCTAATCGTGGTTTAAGCTTTTCTTTTTCAATTGTTCTGATGCAACTGTTCCAACGCAGGATCGCTTCATCATTTTTTTCGGGGCATCGGTCAATGGCTTGTTGATAATAATTTAACGCTTCAGCAAAATACTCATAAGCAAAAGAATGTGACATTGCTTGCGTGATCAAATGTCTTGCTCGACGTTCGTTTAATAAACCCGTGTAGTAATAACGCTGGTATTGGCTGCTTAATTTTTCAATTGTTCGTTCAATTGTTTTGATCTGACTCTGTGTTTCCGCACGAGAAATTTGATCTAATAATGCAAGAATATAAATAATCAACACGGATTGGTTATCAGGATCGATATTTAGCACGTCAAGGCATATGCTTTCAGCAATTTCAGGCTCCAGCAACGAGCGATATTGCTTAGCCTTTTCGATCGCCTGATCAATAGCCGTTAAACGAATATCATGTAGTTTTAGTTCCATTAACTTCCCTCATATTTAGAATCAGGAACAGCAATCTGTAATCTAAACTAAAGTCAGTCGCATTACAATAGTTTCAATCTCGCGCTAAACTCATCGTGAGAGATATCGCTCTATTAATGGAGTAACAGCACGATTTCTGGTATCTTGCACCCACATTTTTATTGTTATTTTGGTCAAACCATGCAAAGAAAGATTCTTGTTACCAGCGCGTTACCTTATGCCAATGGTTCAATCCATCTCGGGCATCTTGTTGAATACATTCAAACTGATATCTGGGTACGCTTTCAAAAAATGCGTGGTCATGAATGTCATTATGTTTGTGCGGATGATGCTCACGGCACACCCATCATGCTACGTGCCCAAGCTGAAGGCATTACGCCGGAACAATTAATCGCCAGCGTAAAACAGGAACATCAAGCTGATTTTGCTGACTTTAATATTAACTTTGATAATTTTCACAGTACTCATAGCGAAGAGAATAAAGTGCTATCAAGCCAAGTTTATCTTGCTAATAAACAAGCAGGTCATATCACCACTCGCACCATTAGTCAGGCTTATGATCCTGAAAAAGAAATGTTCCTACCCGATCGTTTTATTAAAGGTGAATGCCCTAAATGTGGCACTGATGATCAATATGGTGATAACTGTGAAGCCTGTGGTGCAACTTATGATCCGACCGAATTAAAAAACCCCGTATCAGCGGTTTCTGGTGCCACGCCGATCACTAAAGATTCTGAACATCATTTCTTTAAATTGGCTGACTTTGAGCAAGATCTTCAAACATGGACCCAAGCAGGTCATTTACAAGATGAAGTCAGTCACAAGCTAGAGGAATGGTTTGAAAGTAGTTTAAAAGACTGGGATATTTCCCGTGATGCACCTTATTTTGGCTTTGAAATTCCCGATGCACCTAATAAATTCTTTTATGTCTGGTTGGATGCGCCGATTGGCTATCTGGCCAGTTTTAAAAACTATTGTGATCGTACTGGTATTGATTTTGATGAATTTATGAAACCCGATAGCACCACCGAATTAGTGCATTTTATTGGTAAAGATATTATCTACTTCCATGCACTATTTTGGCCGGCCATGTTGCAAGGTGCTGGTTTTAGATTACCCAATTCTATTTTTGCTCATGGCTTTTTGACCGTCGATGGCAAAAAAATGTCTAAATCACGTGGTACTTTTATTAAAGCACGCACTTACCTTGATCATTTAAACCCTGAATACTTACGTTATTACTATGCTGCCAAATTAGGCTCAGGCATTGATGATATTGATTTAAACCTAGAAGATTTCCAAAGCCGCATTAACTCTGATTTAGTGGGCAAAGTTGTTAATATCGCTAGCCGCTGTGCTGGCTTTATCAAAAAACGTTTTGATGGCAAATTATCAGGCTCATTATCAGAACAAGCTTTATTTGATGATTTTATAGCTCAAGCAGATACCATTGCAGACAAAATGGAAAACCGTGAATTTGGCCATGCTATGCGAGACATTATGGCGCTTGCTGATAAAGCCAATCAATATATTGATGAAATGAAACCGTGGGCATTAGCTAAGGAAGAAGGTAAAGACCAACAAGTGCATGATATTTGCACTATGGGCATTAACTTATTTAGAGTTTTGATTGCTTATCTAAAACCCGTGTTGCCTACTACAGTCAAGCAAGCTGAGATATTCCTCAATATTGAACCCTTGCAGTGGTCAGATAGTTCAACACCATTACTTAATCATAATATTAATAAATTTAAACCACTGATGACCCGTATTGAAGCTGATAAAATTCAATCTATGCTTGAATCATCGACAGAAACATTGGCTTAGCATTAATAAACTATCGAAGGCTTGAATAATGAATACCGTTTAGCCTGAGAAAACACCGTTCGGCCTGAGCATATCGAAGGCTGGAATATTGCACCAATGGTTCGACAAACTCACCATAAACTGATAAAAGCGACCTAATAGACAAATAAAAAAAGCCCCGACATTACTGCCGAGGCTTTTCCATAATAACTTATCAAGTCAAGCCAAATAGGCTGACTGAATTAATTATGTTTTAGGTAAGTATTTAGCTAGCATTCCAGCATTTTCAGTAACAGTCCAGTTCATACCAATAGGCGCACAAACACCAGTGTAAATTACTTCAGCATTTAGAGGAACTTGTGAACCAATGGCATTATATATGATAGTGACCACAGGTGTTGATATGTTAGTCATAGAAACCGTTACCGTATTAACATATTGACTATCATAATCAACGTTTAGTTCAACGCCTAAATCAGCAGCACCACCAGTTGTTGTATTTTCTGTAGCTGTACTTAATGCAGCCTCACTACATGCGACACCTATCGCAGTTCTTATTGGTGAAGAAAGACTTGGGCCTTCAGAAACTTTGGCTCTAACCGTGTAGTCTTGATACGCAGGCAATGCAATTGCCGCCAAAATACCAATAATCGCAATAACGATCATTAATTCAATTAATGTAAAACCTTGTTGAATCTTTTTCATCTGTATTCTCCTTGAATAAAATATCAGCAAATACTTGCCTTACAAACATCTATGCCAACATCATGCCAACAATATATTCATTATAATTCAATGCCTTACGGGTAGGTCCTTGCTTGAAACATTACCATTAATTGTTAATATGTGACGCAAATTGTCACTTCCCACATAATTCAATAGCTGCTTTTAAATGGTCATCATGAGGATACAGTGTCAATCCATTTTGGCTTATTAAGCAGAAATTAGTTTGATCTCTCAAATAGTAATATGCTCTAGCCATCTGACGATAAAGTTCAACATTCGGTTTATTCGACAATCTATCCTCTCCCCAATTCACATAAGCCTGTACACCACTAATTATATTGTGTTGGGTATTTAAATCCTGACTTGTATTAAACTGTATGCTTGAGTTTAGAATCGTATTATTATCCACCCATTGCGCCTGATCATACAAATAGGGATTTTTAAATGCCTCAATAAAAGGACGATCCATATCTATTCCATTCGCATAAGATACAAAGTCTAAATGTGAACGTAAAGTATGAATAAAAAAAGTTATAAAAATAATCGATAGACTGAACAGTATGCCATGACCCAATCTTACTAAAGATACCGTCATTTTGTTTGCCCTACTCAAAGTATTGTGCCTACAGAGCATCACCAGTAAAATGATAACTACAAACCAATGCAGGGAAGAGGTATATAACGGCAATTCGACTTGGGAATGAAGGAATATCGGTAATAATATCGCAGTATAAATTCCCGCTCTCTGCCATCCTAATTGTCTTAGTGAAAGCAATAAACCCACTACCAAAACTACTAGACCTATACCTGCTATTAACCCACCTTCCACTAACCAAAATAGCAGCTCATTATGAGGATGGCTAACAAATTGATTCGGTAAGGCTGCATCAGGATATGACTGATAAAAGTCTGGTTTCGCATATTGCCAAACACGCCCAAAGCTACCAATACCATAACCAGATATCGGCTGCTGCTTAATTAAATCTAATGATATATTATAAATACCAAGTCGTGCTGAACCGGAATAACCTGACTGCATGGCAACTGTTTTATCAATAACAGCACTATTCCCTTCTATTTTCCCCAAGCTGATACCAATTAACAAGGCAGACAGTGCCATTACTATCAATTTTTTATTGTGCTTAAATCGCTGCCATAAAGCAGGAATAGCTATAATAAGACCTAATATTAATGTTAAGGCACCAATTCTTGAGC
>JAUXFA010000055.1 GCA_030620285.1 Piscirickettsiaceae bacterium | reverse complement strand
GGCAAATTTTTCACAACCACTTGCATGCTGAGTAACATGGCTTCTTGTGCTATGTCAGTCGAACGAAACCAACCGTCGCTATATATTAGCAAATGATGATATACTTTTGTTTTATTTAGAAGGTATCGAAATGAAAAAATCCCTAAGTTTATTAATAGTTTTATTAATCATGAGTTCCCCCCTGTTAGCACAAGAAATAACGGATCACAGGCAGATGGTAGAAATGCCGCCTGCAATGAAACAAATGTTCCTAAAAAATATGCGCGGGCATATGGAATCCTTGGATCTGATAATTGCATCATTAGCCGCTAAAGACTTGTCTGTAGCAGCAGATATTGCGGAGGGAAAAATGGGTGTTGGGCACGGCAAAAAAAGACAATGTGATGATAGTTCTCACCAACATAAAACTGATCATTCAGAGCATAAAGGAAAAGGTTTCGGCCAATTTATGCCCACAGATATGAAAGTAATGGGCATGAGCTTGCATAATGCTGCAAATGAATTTGCTACCGTTGCGCGTCGAGGCGATATCGGTGAGGCTTATAATGCATTACGTCAAATAAGCGCTTCATGTGTAGCATGTCACCAGTCGTTTCGGGTAAAATAATTCCCTGTAGAATGCTCTTTACATTCAATAATATTGTATCCACTCAGGCACAATTGATTAGATTGTAATCTAAACTAATTGGCAAGCTCTATCTCCACTAAATTGTCTGAAAAAGTGGGTGCATGCCCCATATCAACAAATTCTGCTGAACTAATGCAGTTGACAGTACCTTTGTTTAATTGTCGCCAATAACCCAATGTTGCAACGACAATACCTGAAGCCACATCATCAGTAATTTTAGCGACGCCTTCAAAGGCACCTCGATCATTGAATACACGTACAGTATTACCTTCTTGAATATTACGTGAATCGGCATCAAGAACATGAATCAAAACAAATTGTTCACCTTGTCCTTTGATTTTATTGTCCATATTGGCATAGCAGGAATTCAGGAAGCCATGACTTTTTGGTGAAATAATATTTAAAGGATATTTTGCAGCTAGTTCTGGGTCAGCTTCAGCAGTTTCTCTAGAAGCAACATAATCTGGCAGGCTATCCAGTGCTTCGTCAGATTGGAAACCTTCATACATCTGGCGGAAGGGCCCTGCAACAAAGTTGGTCGCACCGTCTAATTTAAATTCACATTTGCCCGACGGTGTTGGAAAGTTACCCTCTTTGTGTGGAACACGATCATCTTTAGTGCCTACTGTTAATCGAGCAAAGCCATGTTCTCGCATATACTCTAGATCAATGCCATCACATGCGGGTGAATCCCAATCTACATAGTTTTCAAGACATTCGGCATCTGACCATTTGAAGTTTTCTTCTTCATACCCCATCCGTTTAGCCAAGCGTCGGAAAATTTCATTGTTCGGAATAGCTTCACCCGGAGATTCCACACATTTTTCATTATAGGTTAGATAAAGATGTCCCCATGACAGAATCATATCTTCCATCTCTGCCCCCATAGAAGCCGGCAGAATAATATCAGCATAAGCGGCGGTATCAGAGATGAAATGTTCTGCTGATACCATAAACAGGTCTTCACGTTTTAGTCCTTCAACAATTTTGTTTGTTTCAGGGGCTTGGGTTACTGGATTAGTATTCCAGCACATCATCGATTTAATGGGGGTATCAAGCTTTATTTCACCTGTTAGTACTCGACCCAATTGAAGATTATTCACAACAGGTGTGCCTTCTGGGATTAAATCTGGCCGACTGATAACATCGAATTTGTACGGATGTTCCCATACAGGGAATTGTAGTGCACCACCACCAACATGTTGCCAAGCACCGATTAAGGCAGGAAGGCACGTCACGGCACGAATAGCCTGACCACCCCCATAGCTTCTTTCTAGTGCCACACCAAGACGAATAGCAGCCGGAGCTGTGGTGGCATATTCTCTGGCAAACTTGCGAATATCTTCAGCTGAAATACCGGTTATTTGTTCAGCCCATTCAGGTGTTCTATCTTTAGCGCGTTCTGCCAATTCCGAATAACCGACGGTATAATTATCAACATAATCTTGATCCACTAAACCTTCTTCTATGATGGTGTGAATCATCGCCATTGCTAAGGCACCATCTGTACCGGGTTTAGGTGCTATATGCCAGTCTGCTTCTTTTGCCGTTTTCGATGCATAAGAATCAATAACAATAACTTTGGCCCCTTTTTTCTGAGCTTCTTTTACAGTATGCCAATGATGAAGGTTAGTGCTTACTGAATTACATGCCCAAATAACGATGTATTTAGAATGAATAAAACTTTCAGGATCAACGCCAGCAGTCGGGCCGACAGTCAATAACCATGCTGTACATGACCCTTCACCACAAAATGTACGTTCAGTAACTGTTGCACCCATGCGATTAAAAAAGGCATCACCACCATTTAAACCGTGCACTAAGCCCTGATTACCAAGATAACTATTGGGCATAATGGCATGCGAGCCATGCTCATCAATAATGGCTTTCCATCTTGTGGTTATTTCATCCAGTGCTTCATCCCAACTAATTCTTTCAAACTGTTTGCTACCCTTGGGCCCTGTACGGCGTAATGGATACAACACGCGATCAGGATGATAATGACGTTGTTCATAATCTTTTAACTTGACGCACAATCCGCCACGCGTCATAGGGTGTTCGGAATTACCTTTAACACCGAGTAGTTTTCCATCCTCAACTTCATAGACCATGGAGCAAGTATCGGGACAATCATGAGGGCATCCACCATGATGGGTAGTTTTTGATGCTGTTTGCATTGCTAACCCCTTAGTTTTAGAGAGTTAAATTTATGAATTCTGACTATACACCACATACGCTCGGGCGTTTTTCCCGACGATACATTATAAAAAGCACGGACTAGTGTGATTAAACATTCTTTAACATCATCAATTTCGACTTTGACACCAATAAAAAGCCTTAACACCGTTAAGTATTGAGGATTTCGTATATAAGGGTTGGAATCAGCACTGCCGCGAAGCCAAGGGATTTTAAGTGACGTTGTATATATTAATAAGTATGCTAGGCTCGTATTTATTAAGAATTTAATGGGAAAGACAATGAATCGAATAATGTTATTTATTATGACGAATATCGCCATTATGGCGGTGCTGAGCATTACGCTGAGACTGTTAGGTGTTGACAGTATATTAGCTGAAAATGGTTCAGATCTTAATATTCAGGCGTTAGTCATATTGTCAGGGGTTATTGGTTTTGGGGGATCATTTATTTCATTGCTGATTTCAAAGTGGATGGCTAAGCGTATGACCGGTGCGGTAGTCATTACTAACCCAACCACTAATATTGAGAAATGGTTAGTGGGCACGGTTGAAAAGCAGGCAAAAATCGTTGGTATAAAAATGCCAGAAGTTGCAATTTTCCCATCGTCGGCTATGAATGCTTTTGCAACGGGTGCCAGTAAAAATAATGCTCTGATGGCGGTGTCACAAGGTTTGCTAGATAGTATGTCGCAAGGAGAAATTGAAGCGGTCGTGGGGCATGAAATGAGCCACATTGCCAATGGAGACATGGTGACTCTGGCATTAATTCAGGGTGTTGTTAATACCTTCGTGGTCTTTTTATCGCGGGTTATTGGACATATTGTAGACCGTGTAATCTTAAAAAATAATCAGGGTCATGGTATCGGTTATTTCGTCACGGTCATTGTGGCTCAGGTTGTGTTATCCATACTGGCATCAACCATTGTGATGTATTTTTCGAGGAAACGTGAGTTTATTGCAGATACCGGTGGTGCTGATTTGGCTGGGCATCAAAATATGATAAATGCGCTTAAATGCGCTTAAATGCGCTTAAATGCCTTGGACAGGTAGAGCCAGAAGCATTACCTGAACAAATGGCTGCTTTTGGTATTAATGACAAAGGTGGAATCATGGCATTGTTTTCATCACATCCGCCTATTGAAGCAAGAATAGTTGCTCTGGAAAAGCGGGCAGTGAGCCGATCATAAGAAAAACAGTATATTTTTGAGAGTCATTTTTGGCAGTAGCACCCATTGGTTTTTCAGGTGGACTTGTCAGTAGTATGTTAATTAATACTGACAAGAGTAAGTGTAATTAGGCATTACTTCGGGCTATAATTTTTGCAGTAATACTTCAAATAAGGCGTGTGACATGGATCCTCTTTGGTTATTAATAGCCTTAGTACTTGGTTTTGCAGCTCAACAAATTCGGCTTCCGCCCTTAGTGGGCTTTTTATGCGCAGGTTTTGCTTTGCATGCTTTGGGTATTGAGGGAGGGGCAGTATTAGAAAAGTTCGCTGATTTGGGCATCACCCTATTGCTCTTTACTATTGGTCTAAAATTACGTTTGCGTAACTTGCTGGCACCAGAAGTGTGGGGTACGGCTGCTGCACACATGACAGTACTCATTATCGTTCTTGTTGGCTTATTATTGATGCCTACTTTAATGGGGCTTTCTTGGTTGGGAGCGCTGGATTGGCAGGCAGCAGCCGTTATTGCTTTCGCATTAAGCTTCAGTAGTACTGTATTCGCGGTAAAAACTTTGGAAGACCGTGGTGAGATGAAGTCTGTCCATGGTCAGGTAGCGATTGGTATTCTTATTATTCAAGATATTATCGCGGTGATATTTCTTACGCTGGCAACGGATAAATCTCCTACTCTCTGGGCACTAGCATTATTAAGTCTGCCTTTTTTTCGACCACTTCTTAACTATTTTATGGAACGCAGTGGTCATGGTGAAGTACTGGTATTGTTCGGCATGTTCATGGCTATCGGAGGTGGCGAGCTATTCGAGCTAGTAGGCATGAAGGCTGATTTGGGTGCACTCATTATAGGTGTAATGCTGAGTGGGCAAAGTAAGTCAGGTGAACTCTCACGCATTTTATTGAATTTTAAAGACTTATTTTTGATTGGTTTTTTTCTCTCAATAGGTATCAATGCACTACCGACTATGTCCGATATAGTCATTGCTGCTGGATTGGTATTGTTGGTATTGCCTTTGAAGACGATATTATTTTTCGGAATTCTTACTCGATTCCGCTTGCGGGTACGTACGGCTTATCTTAGCACCGCTAGTTTGGCAAACTACAGTGAGTTTGGCTTGATCGTTGCTGCAATAGGTGTTGGGGCAGGGTTGATTGAACAACAATGGCTGATGATTATTGCTATTGCACTGTCTTTCAGTTTTGTTATTGGTTCGATTGTGAATGCCCGTGCACATAGTTTGTATGCATCTATTGAGCATTATCTACATCGTTTTGAGACAAGGAAACGACTTGCAGGTTATGTTAAACCAGATCTGGGCGATGCAGAAATTTTAGTTGTTGGAATGGGCAGGGTTGGCAGTGGTGCTTATCTAGCAATGCGAGAAACTTACGCTGATAAAGTTTGTGGAATTGATGCTGACCTTGATAAGGTCAATAGTCACAAAAAGTCGGGTCATCAGGTAATATTAGGCGATGCAGATGATATTGATTTTTGGCACGATGTTGATATCAGGAAATTACATTTGGTCATGTTAGCAATGCCTAGCCTGAGTGATATGCAACAGGCAGTTAAATTTCTGAATGGTGTGGGCTACGACGGTACTATAACTGCAGTAGCTAAGCATGATGATGATCGTGTTGCTCTGGAGGCTGTGGGGGTTCACGACAGTTTTAATTTCTATGCTGAGGCAGGTGCCGGTTTCGCCGAGCATGTTCGCCAGCAATTGGAAATAAAAACCCCCAGCACCTGAAAAAGGCACTGAGGTTTTCATGTAATAAGATGGTACCTAGGGCCGGAATCAAACCGGCACGGCCGTGAAGCCAAGGGATTGCCATGATTACGTACTCTTGCTCAAAGTTTGTGGAAAGTATAGGGTTAACAGTGAAAGAAAGCAGTGTATGGAGATATCAACCATGGCAATTCACTATTCCTATCCTTCATTATTGATCAAGCAGCTTTTTGACCGAGGAACGTGCACCTATACCTATCTGTTAATTAATTCTAAGACACAAGAAGCGGCAATAATTGACCCAGTGAAAGAGCAATTTAATCGTGACGTGAAAATGATCGAAGAGCTTGGGGTTGAACTCATTTATACCATTGAAACACACGTCCATGCTGATCATTCAACATCAAGCGGAATGCTTCGGCAAAATACGGGCGCTCAAATTGTTTTTGCACATGTGGCGGATATACAGGCTATTGATATTAGAATAAAAGATGGAGATGAACTTGCTCTCGGGGATTATGTCATCAAGGCTATTTCTACTCCAGGGCACACCAGTGGGTGTATGAGCTACTATGTTGATGGCATGGTTTTTACGGGAGATGCCTTGTTCATTAGGGGCTGCGGGAGAACTGATTTTCAACATGGTGATTCTGCAATGCTTTATGACAGCATTACCCAGAAGTTATTTAGCTTACCGGATGAGACTCGAGTTTACCCCTGCCATGATTATAACGGCAGAGCAGAATCAACTATTGGAGAAGAAAAGCAGTGGAATCCGAGGATCGGGCAAGGTAATTCTAAAGAAAAATTTATAGCCATTATGGACAATTTAAATTTGGCAATACCTAAGAAAATTAATGAGGCTATACCGGCTAATACAAGTTGTGGAATTAATTTTAATCCTCAATATTATGTCCACGAGGACTTTTCAATGGATGATCTTTATAAAGTATGGAGAGAAAATAATGCCGATGAACTCATCGTAGATAATCGTACTCCGGAGGAATTTGCTGAAGGTCATATTCCTAGATGTAAAAATATCCCGTTGGGAACCGAAGATCAATATATTGAAGAGTTAACGCAATATAAGCGGGTTTATATATACTGTCGTTCTGGAAGGCGGGCGCAAACTGCATTAACTAATCTTTCAATTATGGGGCTGGAAAACTTAATTTGTATTAGCCATTCAGGGCTGCCAAATTGGATTGATGCTGGATATCAAATAAACACTCCTCAATAAAAAAGCCCCAACACCGTTAAGCATTGAGGCTTCCATATATAAGATGGTACCTAGGGCCGGAATCGAACCGGCACGGCCGTGAAGCCGAGGGATTTTAAGTCCAAGACATGTAGCCTTTCTATAATTGTAAGTTAAAGAATT
>JAUXFA010000054.1 GCA_030620285.1 Piscirickettsiaceae bacterium | reverse complement strand
CGTTCATCAATCAATTCCAGTGCACGACCACCACCGCGAGCCACACAAGTCAGAGGATCTTCAGCAATAATAGCTGGCAAGCCTGTTTCTTCTATCAATAAACGGTCTAAATCACGCAATAGGGCTCCGCCACCGGTTAATACAATCCCTCTTTCCGCCACATCGGAACCTAACTCTGGTGGTGTTTGCTCTAAAGCAGTTTTGACCGCTGAAATAATGCCCGATAACGGATCTTGAAGTGCTTCAAGGATTTCATTGCTATTTAATGTGAAACTGCGGGGAATGCCTTCAGCCAAGTTACGACCACGAACTTCCATTTCACGAACTTCATTACCTGGATAAGCCGAACCAATTTCTTTTTTGATTCTTTCAGCCGTTGATTCACCAATTAAGGTGCCGTAATTTCGACGCACGTAATTGACAATTGATTCATCGAATAAGTCACCACCAATGCGAACAGAAGCTGAATAGACAATACCGTTTAACGATATAACAGCTACTTCTGTCGTACCACCACCGATATCCAACACCATGGAACCGCTAGCTTCTTCAACAGGCATTCCAGCACCAATCGCTGCCGCCATTGGTTCTTCAATCAAAAAGACATCTCTAGCACCGGCACCGGCTGCTGATTCACGAATAGCTCGACGCTCAACTTGAGTAGAACCACACGGTACACACACCAATACCCGCGGGCTTGGTTTTAAGAAGCGACCTTCGTGTACTTTACGAATAAAATGTTGCAACATTTTTTCAGTGACGGTGAAGTCGGCAATTACACCATCTTTGAGTGGTCTAATGGCAGTAATATTTCCTGGCGTACGGCCTAACATTCGTTTTGCTTCAACACCGACAGCAGCAATTGAACGGGGACCGCCAGGCCCTCTTTCCTGACGAATAGCAACTACTGATGGCTCATCAAGTACGATGCCTTTACCACGTACATAAATCAGCGTATTTGCTGTACCAAGATCGATCGAAAGATCGTTAGAGAAAACACCGCGTAAACGTTCAAACATTAAAGAAACCACAATCCAGCAATGAAAAAAAGATACTTTATCAATGCAATGGGCTGTTGAGCAAGCGCCTAATCATTTAAACTGCACACTTATTATCAAAAATCACCCTCAGGAACGTCAATGAGTTTAGATAAAACCGATGTAGAAAAAATTGCACTTTTAGCTCGTTTAGCCATCGATGAAAAGGATATCCCTGATTACGCGCGGGATTTGAACAATATTTTTAGTCTGGTCGAGCAAATGAATAGTGCTGAAACTACCAATATTTCGCCTATGGCTCACCCACTTGATGCTCATCAAAGATTACGACCTGATGTTGTAAATGAAACTGATCAGCGCGACTTATTTCAATCAATTGCGCCAAAAACTGATGCTGGAGTTTATCTGGTCCCTCAGGTTATCGAATAAGTGATCCCCCTGAAATGACAACTCAGCTAATATTATTAAATTACAGGCACACACATGCACAATAAATCTCTTTCTGAACTCTCTTCATCATTACAAAAAGGTGAATTTAGCAGCGTTGAATTAACACAATATTACTTAGACAGAATTCACGCCCATAATGATGTTCTGAATGCTTACATCACTGTCTGTGAAGAAAGTGCGCTTAGCCAAGCTAAATTGGCTGATCAAACATTACAGCAACCATCTGGACGGCTACTCACTGGGATCCCGCTAGCGCATAAAGATATTTTTTGCACCCAAGGTGTTCGCACCAGTTGTGGCTCAAAGATGTTAGACAACTTTATTGCTCCCTACAATGCAACCGTGGTTGAAAAGATTAATAACTCTGGCATGGTAATGTTAGGCAAAACCAATATGGATGAATTTGCCATGGGCTCATCAAATGAGACCAGTTTTTATGGCGGGGTAAAAAACCCCTGGGATATTAATAAAGTTCCCGGTGGTTCATCAGGCGGTTCTGCAGCTGCCGTTGCGGCAAGATTAGCTCCGATTGCTACTGGTACCGATACCGGCGGTTCAATTCGTCAACCGGCATCCCTTTGTAATTTGACCGGTTTAAAACCAACTTATGGCCGTATTTCTCGTTATGGCATGATCGCTTTTGCATCTAGTTTAGATCAGGCCGGACCCATGGCTCGAAGTGCTGAAGATGCGGCTTTATTACTCAATGAAATGGCCGGCTTTGACGAGCGCGACTCAACCAGTGTTGAACGTGATGTGCCGGATTATACGGCCAGCTTAAATGATTCATTAGCAGGCCTAAAAATCGGTTTGCCAAAAGAATATTTTGGTGAAGGTCTTGATGCTGAGGTGGCCGCTACCATCGAGGCAGCCGTTAAATCTTTTGAATCATTGGGCGCCAGCATTAAAGAAATAACCTTACCCAATACGGGATTGGCAGTACCCACTTATTATGTGGTGGCACCTGCTGAGTGTTCATCAAACCTTTCTCGGATGGATGGTGTTCGTTTCGGTCACCGCTGTGATGATCCCAAAGATCTGCATGATCTTTATGAACGTTCACGTGGTGAAGGTTTCGGTGATGAGGTCAAACGTCGCATTATGACTGGAACCTATGCCTTATCGGCGGGTTATTACGATGCCTATTATCTTAAAGCGCAACAATGTCGCCGCTTAATCAGTGATGATTTCCAACAAGCATTTAATGATATTGATGTCATTATGGGGCCAACAGCACCGACGACTGCCTTTAATTTAGGTGAGAAAACAGACGATCCTGTTGCCATGTATTTAGCTGATATTTATACCATCAGTACTAATTTAGCGGGTTTGCCTGGCATGTCTATTCCCGCTGGTTTTGTTGATGGACTACCCGTAGGCTTGCAAATTATTGGTAATTATTTTGATGAAGCACGGCTATTGAATATTGCCCATCGTTATCAACAAACAACTGATTGGCATCAACAAACACCTTCGAGGTTTGCGTAAGCAAAAAGAGAGTATCGTGTTATCAGTGAGGCCTTTATGAAAGCATCAGAACTGTTTATTCGCAGCCTTGAAAACGAAAATGTTGAATACATTTTTGGTATTCCAGGTGAAGAAAATCTGGATGTGATGGATGCTTTGCTTGAATCTAAAATCCAATTTATCACCACTCGTCATGAACAAGGTGCGGCCTTTATGGCCGATGTTTATGGTCGCTTAACCGGTCGTGCTGGCGTGTGTTTAGCGACCTTAGGTCCCGGGGCAACCAATCTTATTACCGGCGTTGCCGACGCCAATATGGATCATGCTCCATTAGTTGCTATCGCGGGCCAAGCATCAACCAATCGCCTACATAAAGAATCACATCAAGTACTTGATCTGGAAGCAATGTTTTTACCTATCACCAAATATGCTACCCGCATCGTTGGCCCTGAGGTTATTCCTGAGATTGTTCGCAAAGCCTTTAAGCTTGCTCAAACTGAAAAAACGGGTGCCTGCTTTATTGAGTTCCCAGAAAACATTGCTGAAATGGACATTGATGAAACGCCTTTACACGTCAAACATGCTATGCCACCCGAACCGGCTGCTGAACAAATTGAACGTGCTGCAGAACTGATATCAACAGCAAAAAACCCGATTATTCTTGCTGGTAATGGTGTGGTTCGAGCACAAGCCTCTAAAGCACTCGCTAATTTTGCGGATACATTGGGTATTCCGGTTGCAAATACCTTTATGGCTAAAGGGGTCATTCCCTTTCGTCACCCGATGGCATTGGGCAGTGTAGGATTGCAGTCTAATGATTATGCCAGCAGTGGGTTTTCTACTGCTGATGTGATTATTTGCATTGGCTACGATATGGTGGAATACCATCCTTATCTTTGGCATCCCTCACGTGATCGCACCATTATCCATATTGATACCACTCATGCCGAAGTGGATGCCTATTACAGTGTTATTTTGGGCGTGATTGGCAATATCAACCATAGCTTAAATCGCATTGCAGCATTAAGTACGCCGCATCAAGATAAAACCATGCGGACCTTACGTGATAGTTTGATTAAGGAGATGAATCAACATCGTGATGACGTCGAGTTCCCGGTTAAACCTCAAAAAATTATTTGGGACCTGCGTACTGCGATGGAATTAGATGATATTGTGATTTGCGATGTGGGCGCGCATAAAATGTGGATGTCACGTATGTTTCGTTGCGAATATCCCAATACTTGCATTATCTCCAATGGTTTTGCCAGTATGGGCATTGCTGTGCCTGGCGCAATTGCGGCTAAACTCGCTCATCCTGAACGTAAAATAGTTGCAGTGACAGGTGATGCAGGGTTTTTGATGAATTCCCAAGAAATTGAAACGGCAATGCGACTCAATATTGCGATTGTGATCCTCATTTGGAATGATGCCAGTTATGGTTTGATTGAATGGAAACAACAAAATCAATATGGCCGCACTAGTAATGTGAAATTTACTAACCCTGACTTTGTGCAATATGCTCAATCATTTGGCGCTGAAGGTATTCGAATTGAAAAAACTGAGCAATTAATGCCGGCATTACAAGCTGCATTGGATCGTGATACGGTCACTATTATTGACTGTCCGGTAGATTATCGTGAAAATCTTAAATTAACTGAAACTTTAGGCCAACTAACCTCTTCTAATTGAACAAGCTCGAATAATCGTAATAGACATGAATCGACATATATTTTTTATTAGCACTTTGGTTGTAGGTTTATTTGCCATCAACTGGCTGAATAACGACAGCCAAAACACCATGCCAGAGCTATCGTTTACCGATATTGACAAGCAAACACACTCGCTCGCGCAATATAAAGGTAAACCTATCCTGCTGATTTTTTGGGCAACAGATTGTCCAGGCTGCATTAAAGAAATGCCTGCACTGATAAAATTGCATGAGACTTATGCAGAACAGGGGCTGACAATGATCGGTGTTGCTATGTCTCATGATTCACTTAGTCACATTAAAACCATGCGAGAAAAACGTAAGCTGCCTTATACCATTACATGGGATCACAATACTCAAATTGCCCGCGCTTTTGGTAATGTTAGGGTTACACCTACCCATTTTTTAATTGATTCAACTGGTCAGATTGTGATGCGTAAAATCGGTGCTATAGACCTAAGCCGCCTAGAGAAAAAGCTACAAGATCTAGGGCTGAATTCCACATAATAGTAATACCACTACACTTCCATTTTAAGATATGGCATAATGCGCGGTTTTTAGTAGCTTTAATTGGGCGACGTGTTTGCCATTAATTAGAGCATATAAATGTTCAATAGGAGCGATTTAATATGGCACGAGTATGTCAGGTAACGGGCAAACGCCCAATGGCTGGAAACAATGTTTCCCACGCCCACAATAAAACAAGACGTCGGTTTCTTCCCAACCTTCATCCACACCGTTTTTGGGTTGAATCAGAAAACCGTTGGGTGAAATTACGTGTTAGTAATCACGGTCTACGTATCATTGATAAGAAAGGTATTGATGATGTATTAGCGGATATCCGCGCTCGTGGCGAAAAAGTCTAGGAGATAGAAAATGCGCGAAAAAATCAAATTAGTCTCATCTGCTGGCACAGGTCACTACTACACCACAGATAAAAACAAACGTACAATGCCTGATAAATTGGAAATGAAAAAGTTCGATCCAGTTGTTCGCAAACACGTTATGTATAAAGAAGCTAAAATTAAATAAGCTTGTTTAGAACTTTAAAATATTGAAAACCTGCTTATGCAAGTTTTTTTATATCTGTTTCTTTATATAATGAATTTTTATATTTAAGAATGGATGAGAAAAATAGTGATGACTGAAGACGAACTCTCCTCATCCATTTTAATGGCAAGGCAGCCCATATTTGATAACGACTTAAATGTGTATGCCTACGAATTACTCTTTCGTGAAAATTTACAAAATAAATCTGGCGTCACTGAAGACAACGGCGATCTTGCAACCACTAAAGTCATCAGCCATACTTTCCTAGAATTTGGTATTGAACGTGTCATTGGCCAGCATTATGGTTTTATAAATCTCACCCGTTCATTTCTAGTTGGCGATATTCCCCTGCCTTTTGATAATCATCAAGTTGTATTAGAAATACTTGAAGATATTGTTATTGATCAAGAAATTATTACTGCGGTAAAAGACTTGGCAAAACAAGGTTATATCATTGCTCTGGATGATTTTATCTTTAAAGAAGAATTCCGACCATTGCTGGATGTTGCTTCGATAATAAAAATTGACTTGCTTGCACTTTCAGACCAAGAACTAGTCGAACATGTCGATTTATTAAAGGCTTACGATGTTAAGTTGCTCGCTGAAAAAGTCGAAACACATCAGCAATTTGAACAATGCCGCGCACTTGGATTTGATTATTATCAAGGCTATTTTTTCTGCCAACCGACCATCATTGATGATAAGCCACTGCCAGATAATAAATTAGCCGTTATGCGCGTTCTCGCTGGTCTGCAACAATCTGATATCACGATTGAGAATCTCGAACACCTAGTGAGTCAAGATACCTCGTTAAGTTACAAATTGCTTAGGCTTCTTAACTCAGCCGCTGTGGCATTGCCCAAACAAGTGACATCCTTACACCAAGGACTGATATTTTTGGGTCTTAAAAAAATTCGCGCTTGGGCCACTATTATTGCCTTTGCAGGCGTAAAATCTACTAATAATGAATTAATGTCTACCACCTTGATTCGAGCAAAAATGGCGGAGCAATTAGCGCCTATTTTTGACTGTGATCCAGATAGCGCCTTTATGGTCGGACTATTTTCGTCTCTTGATATTATGATGACGAAACCAATGGCAAGTTTACTTGAGTCTCTGCCACTTGACCCTGCTATTAAGGAGGCTTTAATAAATCATGATGGTGCGTTAGGAAAATTATTATTATTTGTTATAAGTTATCAACAAAATAATTTAGCCATTCTCCCTCCAAATGTCTCTATTGGTATTCTAAACAACGCATTTACGACGGCCACTGAATGGACAATTGCTACCGAGGCTGCATTATAAATTATGTCCAATAAGATCATGCTTGCGACCAAATCATTATCGCGTTTCTACGGTGCACAACAAGCGGTCAATAATGTCAGTTTTGAAGTGAAACAAGGTGAAGTTTTGGGGTTTTTAGGGGGGAATGGTGCCGGAAAAAGTAGGAGCATGAAAATGTTAAGTGGTAGTTTAGCTGCTGATGACGGT
>JAUXFA010000265.1 GCA_030620285.1 Piscirickettsiaceae bacterium | reverse complement strand
TGTTTATCACTGAGCAATGTTTGGTTGCTTAACTGCGAAACGTGTAGTTTCTCCGATAATTGTACGGTGTATTGCTGTTGATAAAACCACATGGCAACAGCGCTAAGAATGATGCTAATAATAACAATGACCACAGCGCGAAAGGGCTTGGGCTGATGGATCACATGCTTTGCGAGAGATGACATAACTAAGGCAGGGCTGCAATCACATCAATCGCTAAAGTTTCTTCAAGACCAAACATAATATTCATATTCTGAATCGCTTGACCTGAGGCGCCTTTCACTAAGTTGTCAATTGCAGAGAGTACAACAACGGTGTCACTTTGCTGAGGCTGGTGAACGGCGATCCGGCAGATGTTGGCGCCACGAACACTACGTGTTTCAGGATGCGATCCTGCTGGAAGTACATCCACAAATGGTTCATCAGCATAACGTTGTTCAAACAGAGTTTGTAAATCGACAGATTTTGTCAGTCGTCCATAAAGTGTGGCATGGATACCCCGAATCATCGGTGTTAGATGGGGCACAAAGGTGAGTTTGACTTGTTGCTGACTGGCAGCGGTTAAGCCTTGTTCTATTTCAGGAAGATGACGGTGACCTGCTACAGCATAAGCTTTCATGTTTTCAGAGGATTCTGCTAATAAAGCACCAATAGCGGCTTTGCGACCGGCGCCACTGATGCCCGATTTAGCATCTGCAATTAAATGTAATGGATCAATAACACTCTGTTCTAACAAGGGTAAAAACCCAAGTTGGGTCGCCGTCGGATAGCAACCAGGCACGGCAATAAGTTGAGCCTTTTTGATGGCGGCACGATTAACTTCGGGTAACCCGTAGATGGCTTGAGATAATAATTCAGGGCAGGTGTGGGGCATGTTGTACCATTGCTCCCACTGTACTGCATCTTGTAGCCTGAAATCGGCGGACAGATCGATAACACGCGTACCTCGTTTGATGAGATCAGGCACCATTGCCATGGCAACACAATGCGGTGTCGCGAAAAATACCACATCACAAGCGGAGAGTTGATCAAGATCAGGTTCACTAAAATGTAGATCAACATAACCACGAAGGTTGGGGAATAAATCGCTGACAGCTTTACCAGATTCACTGCGTGAGGTGATGACTTGCAATGATACTTCAGGGTGTATTGCCAGTAGGCGTAATAGTTCTACCCCTGTATATCCTGTCGCACCTACAATGCCGACCTTGATCATGGTGTTTCTCTTTGTTGAAAGTAAAAACACATAGTATACCCAAATCATATGGAAATATATGATTTAGCGAGATGAAATTACGGCTTATTTGAACTAGAAATAGCAATCATTTTTAACTGTTTAATAGGCTTTCTAAGCGCTGTTTTTGCAAAATATAGTCTCTTGTTGTCACTTTAATTGTTTGAGGGAAGTTTAATTCAGTGATGTAGAGTGGATAATCATTTTTAGAGCGTCGTAATGTGAGCATTAATTGTGCAACCTGGCTAAACAGTTCTGGATCATTCGCTTTTCCTGAAAAATGTTTAGGGCCGCACTTGATGGTGCAAGTCGCACTTTTCCTTGGTTTCTCCATACTGACAGTAACAGGTAGGTAAATTGTTTTACCGGTCGTATTGGGCAATGGTAGTGGGGTCACTCGCCAGGAGGGATGGCCTCCAAGCCTGAAAAATCGTACTTTTTTAAATTTATTCCGGTCTTTGATGGCAGTGATAAAGTGTTGAAAATTGGCGATAAGAGTGGATTCAGTGAGGTTAGTGAATTGCTGGTGAAAGAGGCTGCCAAACTCATCAATTATATAGAGTGAGAGGCTGGGATCATTATTCTGTAGAAACAATGATATTTGGCCATTAATTTGGTACGTTAATAAGGTAGATATTAGGCCGGAGGGATCAAGTGGTGCATTAATTTTGCTGGCTGAAAATGACGATCTAGCCTTGGATAAAGCAGATAACACATCGCTTACATTGGGTAAAATCGTATGGTCACAGAGCCCTGTTTGCCACTGTAATTGGTAATAATGATCTGCAATTGCTAGCAGATAGTTACCTGAATAAGGATTTTTTTGGTAGTGAGCATTTACATCTTTGTAGAGCTCTTCTAAACAGGTACTTATGGAGCGGCCATAGGTATTTGCATGGCACCAACATTTTATCGTGGTCGGCTTGTGTTGAGGATCCCACCAATGGACAAGAGCTGCCAGCATCTCTAGTGGTGATGCTGTTCCAGCATGATTGATATAGTGCCATTCCCCCCAGCTAGAACAAATCAAACCTTCAATAGTGACAATTAAACTATGGCCTCTATCAGCATAATTCAGCGGGTTATTTTGTAGACTAGCTAATTTAACGCCTTGTTTATCAAACCTGGCCATGGGTTGTTGTTCGAGATTAATAAATAGCAGTATATGATCGAGTTCTGGCGCCTTTAATAGATTGTCATTGGCCACGTTTTCAGATGCTGTTAGATGTGATTGTAATAGTTGCTGGATGATTGGTTTCACTTTTGATTCTGACATGCTGCCAGAGTGGTCATTTACTATTATTTTTGAGGTGGTGGTCAAAATTTGGTTGCAAATAGCCCATGCTAATACTTGCAGTAATGATGCTTCTTGATAAAGTGCTGTTTGGGTGGTTGAAGACAGAATAAGGTCATTTATTTTCCACTCACCATTGTTTTCAAAGCGATATAAATACAAATGTTGTTCATTATTTTTGGCACGTAAACCGCGCGGTAAAGAAGGGATAATGTCTGGTGCGCTATCTGTATTTCGTTGGATCTTGGTATTTATTAGTTGTTGTTGTG
>JAUXFA010000124.1 GCA_030620285.1 Piscirickettsiaceae bacterium | reverse complement strand
GACATATCGCTGCCCCAACGCACATCATCAAGGATGAAGAATTCGTTTTCAGGACCAAAATATGCAGCATCCGCCATACCTGTTGCTTGCATATGTGCTTCAGCACGATGCGCAACGCTACGTGGATCACGCTCATAGCCTTGCATTGTTGCTGGCTCAATAACATCACATGTGATGATTAAAGTAGTATCATCCATAAAGGGATCTAAAATTGCTGTTTCAGGATCGGGCATTAAAATCATATCTGATTCATTAATACCTTTCCAACCTGCAACAGAAGAACCATCAAACATATTACCTTCAGTAAAGGTATCTTCATCAATAGTGTGCGCAGGGAAAGAAACATGTTGTTCTTTACCACGGGTATCGGTGAAACGGAAATCAACAAATTGGACTTCCTCATCTTTAATCATTTGAAGTACATTTTCGACTGACATTTACAAAATCTCCAATTTTAAATTACTGCACTTATAAAGTTTGGTGCAAAAAACTACTCATTCAATACAGCATAAAATGAGCCAATTATTAATGAGTACAAAATCAACCGCTTATCGACACAACGCAAGTTGTAATGCACTATAATGGTGCGTAAATATTGCTGGCGCACCCTTTTTGTTCTAACGTCCTACACGAACCGTTATGGTTATTTCATCGTCACTTTCATAATGATCAATAATTTTATGACCATTAATTCGTGCCCATGCAGGAATATCACTTAATGCACCCGGATCAGTGCAAATCACATCTAATATATCACCATCTGATAATTCTTTAACTTTATTTTGTGTTTTGATTACCGGCATTGGGCATAACATTCTTCTAGCATCTAATTCAAAGCGGCTCATACATGCCACTCCTTGCTTACCTCAACCGATGACAGCGGTTTGATCTTCATCATTTGAACTTCTTGTCCCGGTACAGACAGCTCTACTTCAACATTATCGGCATCACGTCCTTGACCATACCTCGCAACCACTCCCGCCGCTAATTGATAATCTTCAGGTGTAATGTCACCATCAACCAATGTCAAAGGCCCGTTATGACTTGTCACCTGGATGGTGACAAATTGCTTGCGATAACCTTCTAAATATTTGCTTTCACCGGCATCACGCGCAATGATTAATTTAAATGCTGGCTTAGGTCGAAGATGACGCCCCACTTTTAGCAGCATAATGTCATCCATTTCATATTCACGACTGCCCCGTGCATCCCACAAATCAACTAATTTATCTGAATAATTCTTATCAGTTAAGAAACAACAGCCACCTGCAGGAGAGGCATAATCAGTAAAGCCAAACTCTGCCGCTAAAGCCATTTGAGGCTTACGGTTACGACCACTAAAATCATATAGCTTTTCGCGATCTACCCATCCCTCAAGTTCAGGCTTTGTTGCCGGTAAATTCTTGGCACACAAAGGCCTTAACAAAATATCATCAGCACCTGATTCATTAGAGATGATCGGCATGGTTTCTTTACGCTGTGACATTGGACGTTGGCCAATTACCTCACCGGTAATGATAAAGTCAAAACCATCTTTATGGTTCTCTTTGACCCATTCAACCGCCTTACTGACCATAAAGATCTTACAATCCAAGCAAGGATTCATATTGGCACCATAGCCATGTTTCGGATTGAGTAATACATCTTTATATTCTTCAATCACATCAACAATATGAAGTTTGATCCCCAACTGCTCAGCTGCCCACAAGGCATTATTACGTTTTTGTTTGTCTTTATCTTGGTTGCGGATCGCATGAGTATGGCCTTCGACACAAAACCCTGTGTAAAAATTAATGCCCTCTACCTCAATGCCTTGCTCTTGTAGCACTCGTACCGCTAATAATGAATCAAGACCACCAGAAATTAAGGCCACCGCCTTATGTTTTTTTGTCACGCTGTTCCACCCACTGTTAAGCTATCGATCTTTAATGTTGGCTGACCGACACCAACGGGTACAGTTTGCCCTTCTTTACCACAATTACCAACACCGGTATCGAGTTTTAAATCATTGGCAACCATGCTGATTTTTCCCATTACCTCAGGGCCATTGCCAATCAATGTTGCCCCTTTGACAGGCTGAGTAATTTTGCCCTTTTCAATTAAATAGACTTCACTCGTCGAAAATACAAATTTACCCGAGGTAATATCAACCTGACCACCACCAAAGTTAACGGCATAAATGCCTTTATCAACTGATGCAATCACTTCTTCTGGTTCATGATCTCCTGGCAACATATAGGTATTAGTCATTCTTGGCATGGGTAAATGCGCATAAGACTCACGGCGACCATTGCCGGTACTTTGTGAGCCCATCAACCGCGCATTATGTTTATCTTGCATATAAGCTGTTAACTTGCCATTTTCAATCAAAACTGTTTTTTCAGTTGCGACACCTTCATCATCAACCGACAGTGATCCACGACGATCTTGCAAAGTACCATCATCAACAACCGTACACAGTGGCGAGGCGACCATTTCACCCATTCGACCTGAAAAAGCAGAACTTTGTTTGCGATTAAAATCACCTTCAAGACCATGGCCTACGGCTTCATGTAACAAGACACCCGGCCAGCCTGATGCTAATACAACGGTCATATTTCCTGCTGGTGCATCGATTGCATCTAAATTCACTAATGCTTGACGGACGGCCTCTTTTGCATAAGTTTGAGCCAAATCATTATCCTGAAAATAACGATAATCTAATCGTCGTCCACCACCTGCACCACCACGTTCTCGTCGGCCATTTGATTCGACAATCACCGACACATTCAGTCGTATTAATGGTCTAATATCAGCTGCATAAGTGCCATCACTAGCAGCAATAAGAACGGTATCTAATCCACCAGCCAAACTCACATTCACCTGCGTCACTCGAGGATCGGCTGCTCGAGCTGCTGCATCTGCCTGATGCAATAAATCTAATTTTTGATCTACTGACAATACTGATAAGGGATCTGTTTCAGCATAAAACTTCGGTGCAACAGTTCGTTTCCATGCCTGTACTTTGCCATCAATGCCTTGTCGAGAAATAGCCCGTGCTGCTTTTGCTGCATCGTGTAATGCGGGTAATATCAAATCATCTGAATAGGCAAAACCTGTTTTCTCACCACTACAAGCGCGTACTCCTACACCTTGCTCAATATGATAGCCACCGTCTTTAATGATGCCATCTTCTAGTAGCCAGTTTTCTTGGCGTGATTGTTGGAAATACAGATCAGCATAATCAACACCTTTAGTCATTGCGATGCCAAGTGTTTTCTCTAAATCAGTTTCCATCAGTCCCGCTGGAACTAATAACTGTTGGCTAACTTGTTCAATTATGGAGTCGGTCATGAAGGCTATGTGAGTAAAAAGGGGGAGATCATACCAGATCTTATAAAATACTCATTGGGCAACAGCTGGTTTAACAACATTTAGCTGTGGGTCATCCCAAGATCCTGTTAGGTGATAGCGGTAACTAATAAAATTGACAATATCTTTATCAAAAATTTTATCAATTATTTTGTCCACAATCAAAATCGCTGTGCCTACGCCTATCCCCACTGGCCCAGCCACCGCCCCAGCGACCGGTAAGGTTGATGACACATCCGGAGTCACCTTCACTTGTTGATCATATTGTTTATTAATAAGATCCACAGGGCCGGTTATTTCAATCTTCGCAGTTGTACCTTCTAGTATTAAATTATCGGTAACGGCTTGGCCATTTGCTAAATCAAATGTTCCAGTTACCGAATCAAAGCTAAAACCTTTACCAAATAGATCACTAAAATCTAATGCTAATCGTCTTGGTAGAGCAGCAACACTTAATAAACCAAAGATTCGACCCGCCGCACCCGGCTCAATATCTTCCAGCTGGCCTTTACCAACATCAAAATCTAAAAGACCATTAATATTAGCGTTGGATATATTCAATGGCGTATCTGCCCATGATAAGTTTGCTGTAACAGACACGCTTTCGGCATCGATTGCTTGCTGATAGCCAAAGTTAGCTAACAATCCAGCCAAATCCATGCTGTCTGCCTGCAATTCAAAGTGTGACTGATCGCCAGCAGGCAGTTGCTGCCACTTGCCCACGGGGATTGATGCAGTAAAGATATCTGATGTTAATGTTGCCAAATCCAATGTCCAGCTATTTGGCTTTCTACGCGCTTGAACACGTAATTTTCCCAAAGCCATATCATTGACCGTTAATGAGCCTATCTTAATATCCATTGCAGGCCATAAGGTATGGGATGAAGACCCACTACTTTCGGGCTCGTCTAATTCATTTTCAGCTAAGGAAAATTCTAGCTTATCAAGATCAACCATCAATACTGACGAACTATTAAAATCAGTTGGTAAATATAAGGAGCCCTTTGTTTGATCACTGTGTATATTCGTTCGCCAGCCTTGAGCATCTCTTTGAGCTGATAAATTTAAGCTCGTTAACTCTTGATCAAATGCGGTTAATTTATCTATCGTCATTGATATATCATCAATATTTGTAGAGCTTGTATCCATCTCTCCCACTTGCTGCTGAATCCATTGCAGCCAATCATCAACCGCAATTTCAGCCAATTGACCTCGTATTTTCAAACCATGTTCTGGTAATTGTGCTTTGCCTAAACCAAAACGAACTTCTCCACGCCACAAGTTATCGTCCGGCATAACGATAGCGTTGAATAGATCATCGTATTCGATCGAATACACTAGACTGTCTTCTATGTGTTCAAAGCCAATCTGAAATAATTTTTTATCCTCAGCTGCCTTATGCAACGGCTCAGGAAAATCAAACGCCAAACCACGTAAGTTTGAATTAACGGTCACATCTACACTAAAGTCTCCCAACTCTTTTTCTGAAATAATCATATCCATTTGATAGGCTGTTTTTCCAGAAATTGTATCAAACAAGTTACTTGGCCAAATGTCATTTAACGTGTCACGAGCAATATGTCCTTTAGCAGAAACAATGGCTCTATCGCCCTCAGGTTGAACAGCAATCGTGACCGGCTCAGACAAAAGTTGAGCCTCAATCATCTCAGCACTGACACTCTGATG
>JAUXFA010000226.1 GCA_030620285.1 Piscirickettsiaceae bacterium | reverse complement strand
TAGAAATCAGTAATGTGACGAATTATGCTGATTATTTTAAAGTAGTCAATTACTTAGAAAAATTACAATATGTTTCTGAGGTGAAATTATCTAGCTTAGATACGGATATGCTTGAGGTTACAATTGCACTGAAGGGTAATATTGCGGTGTTTAATCGAACGCTAGCGGTTGATCGTATATTGATTGAAGATAGCTCATATAATTCTACCAATAGGATGCGATACCGATTATCACCTTAAGTCGATCAGATATACCGAATTTTATCTCATTACTGAGAATTGTGTTGGTGATGCCGGTATTGTGGGCATTATTGACCCAGCAGTTTGGAATGGCACTGATATTATTTGCGATTGCAGGATTTTCTGATGGATTGGATGGTTTTCTAGCAAAACACTATCATTGGGAATCACGGCTGGGTTCAATATTAGATCCGCTGGCAGATAAGCTATTACTGGTGGCAAGTTTTGCTGCATTAGCATGGCTAACATTATTGCCAATGTGGTTGCTCTGGTTAGTCTTAGCTCGAGATATAATGATTATTATAGGTGCTATTTCATACCATTACTTGATAGGTTCGTATAAATTATTGCCATTATGGAGCAGTAAGATTAATACAACGCTACAGATCCTTTTAGTGTTGTTGGTGATATTGCAACAACAATGGTTACCCGATTTACAAGCAACGGTGACTATTGGTGTGTGGTTAGTTGTGGCAAGTGTATTAAATAGTGGAACAGAATATATTGTAGTGTGGGGATTAAAGGCATGGCAGCAGATCAAAAATTAGGGATATCTGACAACAATAAACTGTTATTAGTCATTACGATTGTGGTGATAGGTTGGGTATTTTATCAACTATCAGCAGTATTAATGCCTTTTTTTATATCAGCATTGCTGGCATATCTTGGTGACCCTTTAGTGGATAAATTAGAAACTAAAAAGCTGTCTCGCACTTTATCTGTAACGATCGTATTTGCGGTCATACTGGTGATTTGTTTAGCGATGTTATTAGTTTTATTACCACTATTAACAGCGCAAATAGGCTCGTTATTTAGTAAGTTACCAGAGTATGTGGCAGTGCTTCATGCCAGTGTCACACCATGGCTATCCTCAGTTGGTTTTCCAATAGAGATATTCGATATCAACACTATCAAACAAGCATTAAGTAATTATTGGGCAGAAGTTGGTCAAGTTGCCGGTGGTGTGTTTAATTATATGACGCGTTCTGGCGTGATCGTTCTGCAATGGTTAGTCAATCTAATTTTAGTACCCGTATTAACATTTTATTTATTACGCGACTGGGATTTACTGGTAGCGCGATTCAGAGAATTATTACCACGTCGTTATGCCTCTAAAGTTATTGAATTATCATTGGAATGTGATGAAATGTTAGCGGCGTTTTTACGAGGTCAAGTCATGGTGATGCTTGCTTTAGCGACTATTTATGTTATTGGCCTTGCACTGATTGGGCTTGAGTTAGCACTGTTAGTCGGTGTGGTAGCGGGCATTGTTAGTTTTGTGCCTTATTTAGGTTTGATTGTCGGTATTGGTTTGGCGGGTGCTGCGGCATTTTTCCAGTTTCATGAATGGTTCCCAATAGCGATGGTTGTAGTTGTCTTTGGTGTGGCCCAAACTGTTGAGGCGGTGATATTAACACCTCGTTTTGTGGGCGAACGTATCGGCTTACATCCCGTTGCGGTTATTTTTGCGGTATTAGCCGGTGGACAATTATTTGGCTTTACTGGCGTATTATTAGCGCTACCTGTGGCAGCAGTTATTATGGTGTTATTACGACATGCACATCAACACTATGTGGCCAGTCAAATGTATGCGCATAGCGGTGAATAGTCGTGCAATCATTCGCCACACAATTACCATTGGGTTTGAATCCACAACACGTTTATCAGTTATCTAATTTCCATTTTAGTCAGCCAGAACTGCAGCAAGCATTAATAGAATTTTGTGATTTAACAACCATAGATTTTCTGTATTTATGGGGGGAAGCTGCCTCAGGAAAATCGCATTTATTAATTGCACTTATGGAGCAGGTTCAACAGTCGGGTAAACGGACGGTCTATCTGCCCTTAGCAGAGTTAGTGGCTACAACCTCTCCAGAAGTCTTACTGTCAGTAGAACAGTTAGATTTACTATGTATTGATGAACTTGAAGCTATTGCTGGCTTAACAGAGTGGGAAGAGGCGGTTTTTCATTGTTTTAATCGATTACAAAATGCGGGTTGTCAGCTTGTTATCGGCTCAGCATTGAGCCCTGCGATGAGTAAAATTCAGTTGGCTGACTTACGTTCCCGTTTAGCGACGGGCTTAATCTATCAACTTGAAGCATTAGATGATGACGCTAAACAGAAGGCACTGATCATTCAGGCCCAATCACGTGGTTTGGAGTTGCCTGAAGAAGTCGTTCACTATTTATTACGTCATCATAGCCGCGATATGCGCGAGTTAATGGCGTTATTACAGCGATTGGATAACGCTTCTATGATCGAAAAACGGCGCTTAACGATTCCATTTGTTCGCCAAGTTTTGCTTACTGTATGATAAAAACTGAACTGGTTATTATGCTGCCAGGAATGGCTCGTGTACTGGGCCAGAAAATCAATGCCAGTATATTGCCTCCTTATCTTAGTAAAATAATAAATAAAGCGCGCTTTCAGGCGGATAGTATTGGCTTACAACGCTTATTATTAAACCATTTTAGTCAAATGCCAATTACGGGCTCTGACTTACCTATTGTGAGTGCTTCGTTAGGCCAAGAAGGGATATTAAGAGCAGATCCTTGTTATCTGCATCCAGATCGTGATCGTTTATTGTTATTTGCAGATAATTTAGATATCAGTGTTGAAGAAGCTAAAGGACTGATTGCTGAAATACAAGCACTTCTGGATGAGTTTGGTGGCGAACTGATTTGTGAACAAGCAGATAAATGGTTTTTAAGGTTAAAATCAATGCCCGATATTAATTTTAGTGCATTGCCGGAAGTCTCGGGAAAAAATGTAGAGTCTTTTCTGCCAACAGGAGCTGGCCGTCAGGATTGGATTCGATTGTGGAATGAAATTCAAATGAAGCTTTATGATTGTGAAATCAATCAACAGCGAATTAATAATGGAAAATTGCCCATCAATAGTATTTGGTTTTGGGGCGCAGGGGGATTTGTTGCTAAAGATAAGGCTTGGGCTAGCGTACAGGGAGGGGATCATTTACTTGGGATGTTAGCAGTACGGACAAATTGTCCGATAAAAAATACTACTGATTATTCTACTGGCTCGCTGGAGGCGGGTCACAATCTATGGTT
>JAUXFA010000275.1 GCA_030620285.1 Piscirickettsiaceae bacterium | reverse complement strand
TCCGGTATAGAGTAATTCACGACTAGATTGGCGTTGATGGTCGGTATAGGCAGAAGAAATTACTTGGCCTTGATATATTGGAATAATATCGCTGGTGGTACTTCCGATATCAACAAATAAGGCGTTATCAATTCTATTGGCGACCAAACTGGCGCTTGCTTGCCAATTACGAGAAGCAATATTTTGCCATTGTTGTTTGGCTAACTTAGGAGAGAGCCAACCGATATCTCCGGCATAAATAAAACTATTTTGTTCGGATATATAGCGATTAAAACAATCTAAAATTTCAGCGACGCCAGATTGCCGGTCAGTAAAAATATCAACAAGCTCTCCGGTCATCGTAATAGCAGCAAGATCATCTTTATTATTAAGTTTTTTCTGTACGGCTTGAATTGCTTGCTCTAAGTGTTCAATGCCTTGCCAAAGTGGACAAGGAAATTGTTCGACTTGGAGTAGAGTGCCTTGTTGATCACAACGAGCAACTTTGAGATGGGCTCCACCAATATCCCAGCCAGTAATATATGAATTATTCGTTGTCATATGACAATATTAACGTGTTTACGCTGTAGGGTGCTGTCTAGCGTTGGCAAGATACCCTCGTTCATTGAAAATAGTAGCTCCATAGGGTTGACCGATAATGATTGTTGTAGTCCCACATAGGAAGTCGTTAGGCGAGGGTTAATATCAATGACCGTTGCGGTGTTGTTGGACAATATAATATCTACACCGACAAATCCCCATAAACCGGGAATTGATTGATGAATTTGTTGTGCTAATTGCGTTGCTTGGGCGAGTGAAAATAGCGTCTCATGGATACCATTTACCACACAGCCAGTAAAAATTAGTGTATTGGATTTTCGGTTAATTTTCTGGGAGTTGATAGCTAACACCAATATCCCATCATCAGAGATAAGTAACGATAAACTAGCGGGAACACCTTGAATATATGGTTGGACAATAGTGTGTTGTAGCGCCTCGGAATGTTGTTGAGACAAATAATATTTTAACTCAATAGCGGTATCGAAAATGAGGGTATCAATACAGCCGGCTCCATCAACTGGCTTCACAATATAGCCATCGGGATATTCAAAATTTTGCTGTGGCCACTGACTTGCTAAATAACTTTTAGGGCTAGCTATATTATGATTATTTAACTGTTGTTCACAGCGAAGTTTGTTAGTAGTGATTGAAATTGCCGATGGCTGGCAGCCTAGAATAGTTTTACCATGATCAAGGGCTTGCTGCTGTAAATCGGCTAATACATGGCCTGTTTCTGGAGCGATAATAATAATGGCATCTGCGTCTATTAAGCATTGCAGCCATAATATTTGGAATTGTATTGGATCTGAAACTAATTGGCAGCGAAGCCTTTTATTATTATCAGTCTTAGATAATCGAGAATCACGTAGAATGGATACCGCTACAGTCGGCAAACAATGGCAATCATGCAATACTGCTGATAACATTTCATCACCTTCATGTGCAAGGCTAGCAGGAAGATCCTGATCAATAAGTGCACCACTAGTGATGTGTTCGTAAACAAATAATTTCATTGGATGAGCGTAAAGGAAAGCGTATGCAAATTATACCGGTCATTGATTTGATGGGGGGGATTGTTGTGCAGGCGGGAGGAGGAGATCGGCAACATTATCCACCGTTGCAATCTGTATTGACGCAACATACCGAACCAGAAAAAGTGATTGCAGACTTAAGGTCTGGGCTATCATTTGAAATAATTTATATTGCAGATTTAGATGGGATATTTTATCAAAATCCTGATATAGCACTCTATAAACACTTAGTGAAGGTATTTCCAGAGCTAGTATTTTGGATTGATTCAGGGATAAAATCACGGCAAGATTGGCAAGAACTAACTAAGGTTTCCGGCGTAAAACCAGTGATAGCGAGTGAGACCTTAGATGATTTAACTTTATTGGAAGAAGCGAAACAAAGCATATTATCGTTGGATTTTCAGGATGAATGTTTTTTAGGTAAGTCCGAAATATGGCAATATTCAGAATGGTGGCCAGAAATGGTTATTGCAATGAACTTAGATAGTATTGGTTCTCAAGCAGGACCGGATACTAAATTGCTACAACAAATCAGAAATAAAAGATCAGATGTGAATATAATTGCGGCAGGTGGAGTGAGGTCGTTACAGGATTTGTTAATGCTAGAGCGAGAATATATCTCAGGAGCACTTGTTGCCAGCGCATTACACAATGGCAGTTTGAATCTTAGAATGCTGACTCAGTAAAATAAACCCCGCTCCCAAATGGAAGCGGAGCTTTATAAATTACAACTTAGTTAGCAGCGAATGGATGCTCACTAGTTTTATACTGTGCTACAACGTCAGCTGCTTTTGGCTCACGAGCAACAGCACGTTTGATTGATTCTTTTGTTGCACGGTAGTTCCAGTCTTGGATTTTCTCATCACTATCTGCTGTTGGAGAAATGAACACACCAACACAGATGAAGCAGTCATCCGCTTCAGCCATTGGGATGGTTCCATCTTCAACACATTCAGCAACAGCCATGGCAACGCCACGTTGTGCTGGGCCGAACATTTGAACGGCTTGTTTCATATTTTTGATAGTAACTTTGTTAAACATTACTGTTGC
>JAUXFA010000075.1 GCA_030620285.1 Piscirickettsiaceae bacterium | reverse complement strand
CTCGACCAATAAAGTCATTTAAGTCAATCTCTCCCTCTGACCGAAGGTTATGCATGGTAATTTCCATAATAGAAATCGCTTCACCCTGTTCAACATCTTCTTCTGCTTCGAAATCTATTAATGCAGCACTTAGCATATCAATATTGACATGTGTCACCGGCCTGAAACGACCTCGCTCCACCATCACGGGTTTTTTTCGCAAATGTTCCGATGGTTGTAATACCTCACCGTTTGCTGAAAACATTGCGGCACCACTTAATCCTAGTTGTACAAGATGTAAACTAACAATACGATTATCGACATGTTTATAGGCATCTCCTGAAAAATCCACCATATCCACTTCTATCCGATCAACACTCAGACCATCAAGCAGCGATTCCACTAATTTCTCCGGTGTATTGCATAAATAGGCCGCACCATATATCAAATTAACGCCGACAATCCCTAATGCCTCTTGTTGTAATGCATTTTCATTATCCAGCATACGAACATGGATAATAATCTCACTCACCGGCGCCTCTGGTTTCTTTTGGTAACGAATTCCTAGCCAACCATGACACTCATTGGTTCCGTGATAATTTCTTGCCGAAACCGTATCTGCAAATGAAAAAAATGCTGTTTCCTTACCTTTTGATTGACTTAAACGCTCCATATTCAAGTCATGTTCATATTTAAGCATTGATTCCAATCTTTCACGGCAAACATAACGTGCACATTTTCCATAGACGGCATCACTAACTTCCATATCGTAAGCCGAGATACTTTTAGCAATCGTTCCTGCGGCGCCACCGGCCCGAAAAAACCACCGCACAACTTCTTGTCCTGCGCCTATTTCTGCGAAGGATCCATATCGGAGTGGATCTAAGTTAAAACGAAGCGCTTTCTCTAAGGGTGTTGTTGGGTGCTGTTCCATTTTTTATCCATTTAATTTTCAGTAAAAAAATTATATCTAAACTAAAGCAAATCTATCGGATCAATATCAATCGACCACCTAACTTTTCTGGCTAATTTCAATGCCGATATTTCATCAATATAGTGATCTAATAATTGATGCAATGGTTTGCGTTGTGGTGATGATAATAATAATTGCGCCCGATATCGACCTGCTCGTTTTTCCATAATCGCCGGTACTGGCCCTAATATCATAACTTGTGTTTGTGCATATTGATTTAATATTGCCAAGACTTCTGCCAAAAATGCCATTGCCAATGGTTGTTGTTTATCTTCCGCTCTAATCACACATAACGATCCTATTGGCGGCATAGCCATTAATTGTCTTTGTTCTAATAATTTTTTAGCGGTTGCTGGATAACCTTGTTCAATTAAATCTCGCCAAAATTCATGGTGTGGCTGGCTGGTTTGAATTAATACTTCACCTGCTTTTTCCCCTCGACCAGCTCGGCCGGTCACTTGAATAATGAGTTGCGCTAATAATTCGGTTGCTCGAAAATCAGCACTAAATAAGCCTTGATCGGCATCAATCACCCCAACTAGAGTCACATCATGAAAGTCATGGCCTTTTGCTAACATTTGGGTGCCCACTAATATTTTTGCGCCACCTTGTTGAATTTCTTTGACGACTTCTGCAAACGCATTAACCCGTTGGGTGGTATCACGATCAATTCTTAATACCGTTGTCTCAGGAAAATAACGTTGTAAGGTTTGTTCTATCTGTTCGGTACCCGCGCCATAGGTTTTAATCTCAGTCGCCTGACATTTTGGGCACTCCTGAGGCAATCGCTGAATAAAACCACAATGATGGCACATTAAGATATTACGCCGCTGGTGCACGATCATTCGAGCATCACAATCCGAACACGTCGCCTGCCAATTACAATCATGGCACATTAATACCGGTGCAAAACCTCGTCGATTAATAAATAATAACACCTGATTTCCGGCAGATACCTGTGTTTTAATCGCTTGATATAACTCACTCGATATTCCACTATCGGCGCTGGGTCCTGCGGTGTCGATTAATTTTACTTTTGGCAGTGTTGCCCCTGTCGCACGTTTATTTAATGTTATTAGTTGATAACGTTGCTGCTGACTGTTATACAAGGTTTCTAATGAGGGGGTGGCACTACCTAATACAATGGGAATAGCCAATCGTTTTGCTCGGATCAAAGCAATATTTCGAGCATGGTAACGCAGACCATCTTGTTGTTTATAAGAGCTATCATGCTCCTCATCAATAATAATAAGTCCGGGGGTTTTCAATGGCGTAAAGATGGCTGATCGGGTACCGATCACAACATCTGCTAACCCTTCTTTAGCTAATAACCACGATTGTTTTCGTTCACCATCAGAGATCGCTGAATTTAATACCACGATTGTTCCAGCTATGCGCTGGCGAAAACGTTCAACAAATTGGGTGGTTAAGCCAATTTCAGGAATTAAAATAAGTATCTGTTTATGTTCCGCGATCATTTGTTGCGTTAACTGAATATAAACCTCTGTTTTACCGCTTCCTGTTATACCTTGTAGCAAGTGTGTTGAAAAATAAGATCGAGCCTGCCAAATACTGTCTACGGCATGTTGTTGTTGTTCATTCAATTGACAAGCGGCGGCTAAAGTTTCTTTAGCAACTGTTTGTTTTATTTTTTGGGTTTGAGAAATATAATTTTTTTGTTCTAGGCTAATTAATGAGGAACGACATTGGCCAAGTTGTTGGTTTATCTGTTGCTGACTTATTCCATCAGGAAATAACTTAAGTAATGCAATAATCTGCTGCTGTTTTTTACCCAGCGTCATTTCAGTTCTATTTTTATTTAATTGCCAAAAGTTCTCTGTTTGAAGAATAGCGGACTCACCATGGCGGAGTTTTTTAGGCAGTGCTACTTGAAAACAATCACCAATAGGATGGTGGTAATAATCACTCACCCATAAAATTAAATTAAATAACTCTGTTGGTAGAATTGGCGATGGATCAATGCATTCAATAATCTGTTTTAATTTTGAGCTATCAACTTTGTCACTTATTTCAGAAACATTAATAATAATGCCAATGACCTTTCGTGATCCAAACGGAACGAGAACTCTCATTCCTTTTTTTAAAGAATCTAAATCTTGATCAACTAAATAATCAAAACATTGTCTTAGAGGACAAGGGATGGCAACTTGGATTATATTCAACATATAAACAATATAAGTATTATATTTAAAAGATAATGTTGTTGATGATTAATGCTTGTAGATATGTGGGTAACACGTATTTTAGTTCTTATATTAAATAGTTAGTGATAGTTTAACTGTTAGTAATAAAATAGTTATTACTTTAAAACTTGTGGATAACAACAGAACTTATCCACAGGAAAAGTTATCCACACTTTATCCTATGATTTATTTGTCGTTTATACAGAGCTTATTTAGCGAATAAATTAACATGACTCGACTGGATTATCGTATTTTATATAAGTAGATAATAAAAGTATAAAGGCAGAATAAAAGTGAATATATCAATAATTGTAGCAACTGATGAGCAAGGTTTAATTGGTCGAGAGAATGACTTACCTTGGAAGTTATCTGCCGATCTACAATATTTTCGTCGTATTACCATGGGTAAACCACTCATAATGGGGAGAAAGACCCATGAGTCTATTGGTCGAGCCTTACCGGGAAGGAAGAATATTGTTTTGACCAACAATGCCGACTATCAGCCTGAGGGTTGTACGATTGTGCATACTATTGATGAAGCCGTGCATGCTTGTGGCGGCGCACAAGAGGCTATGGTGATGGGAGGGTCATCACTATATAAACAGTTTTTACCGTTAGCGAACAAGCTCTATTTAACACTTGTTCATGCTAATTTAACGGGCGATACGTGGTTTCCGGATTGGGATAAAACGCAATGGCAGCAAATAAGCAGAGAGGATCATGATGCGGATAATAAAAATAATTATCCATACAGTTTTATAAGGTATAAACGAATTTAGTTGTCAGACGTTAAAATACGCAATGCCGCTTGAGTGTGCTCCGCAGCCTCATGACCTAAATCGGTTAAATAACCACCATCTTCTCGGCCGACCAAGCCTTTTTCATAGAGTCGTTTTGTCGCCGAAATAAGCCCTTCCCGAGCGGTGTGATGAACCTTAATGCCTTCTTGAGTACTATCTAGGTTATAACGAAGTAGGACTTCAATTTCATCGACGAGAGCTTGTTTTATGGTCATAGTATTACCTTGTTTGAGATCTATTAGGCATAATCCTACACGGATTGAAAATAATATCCATCGGAGCTCATATCTAAAACAACCGCTTTTGAATGGAATGCAAGGCTAGACAATATTATGTCGATTGAAATTATAAAAAAGCAAAACTTCGAGGTGCAGATTATTCGTACCCGCCGGCGTAAAACAACATGCATTCAAATAAATAATGGCCAGGTAATAATTCGTGTACCTAAAAAACTTTCTGTTGCTAAAATTGATGTATTAATTGATAGTCGAATACAATGGATAAAACAAAAACTACTTCAGCAACAGCAGCTACAACCTATAAAACATAAGCAGTATGTGAGCGGAGAAGAAGTTTATTATTTAGGCCGGCGATATCAATTGAAAGTGCTGATAGCATCTAAAAAAACAGTGAAGTTAAGCCATGGTTATTTACAGGTACACATCAATAAAAAGGAACCGACCGCCATTCGTACGGCACTTAAAAAATGGTATCTAGAGCATGCTAAACAGCAGTTAGAATCTAAGGTAAAGCAGTTTTCTACAATAATGCAGGTCTTTCCAGCATCTATTCAGGTGCGTGAATATAAAGCACGCTGGGGAAGCTGTAGCAGCAGAGGTCATATTAAATTTAATTGGAAGCTTATTATGGCGGCGGGTGATGTCGTCGACTATGTTGTTGTTCATGAGCTATGCCATTTGATTGAGCATAATCATTCGGCTAATTTTTGGCAGCTGGTTAAAACGATATTGCCGGATTATGAAATACAGCGTCAGTGGTTGCGACAGCAAGGGCATTATTTGGAATTATAATTGGATAATGTAATCTAAAGAAATGCCGATACAAGTAGGAAAGAGCAATATAATGGCAAAGTATATTTGTTAAATAGAGGTTGTAATGGCTGAGAATGATGTTGATGAAAGCGCTGATGACGTTATCTTAGAAGAAGGTGATTCCGAGGTCAAAAAAATTGCTGGCATAGCGGTTCCCTTACTGATCAAAATTGCGATTGGTTTAGCGGTTGTTATTATTGGGGCGGGGGCATATTTCTTTTTTTTCATGCAACAACAACCGGCAGAAGCCCAAGAGACCATTGAGCAGGGTGCCGTCCTAGAACAAGATCCTGCAGAGATGGTGATGCAGGATGAGTCGCCACAATTTGAGGACATTATGAAGGGACTGCCTGGTAACGAAGATGTAGCGACCGAAGCAGAAGATCTGATGGATGATGGGCAAGAAGAAATGACTAGCCCGACAGTCATGCCAAAAGAACAGGATATGATTGATGAGGCATTAGTGAATGAGGGTGAAGCCCCAGAGACTAAAGACGAAACCGAAGCTTTAAAGCAACGAATAAGTGAGCTGGAAGCCCAGGTCGAGCAAAAAAACAAAAAATTAGCGGCCGAACAACGGAGTTTAGATTCTAGCTTAGCGATTGATAATTTTATCACCAGCGATCCAAATGAGTTTGGAGACTTTCAGTCAATATCAGAGACGGCTGGGCCAGTACCAGAACCAAGGTGGGGGGACTTTGATCGCTACAAATACCAAAAGAAAAAGCCTTAACTATTTAAAGCTGAGGCAGTTATATTATTTATTCATAAACCAAACAAAAAGCCTCAACACCAAATTGATGCTGAGGCTTTGATATATATGGTGGGCCTACAAGGACTTGAACCTTGGACAAAGGGATTATGAGTTAATCCGTCCTCCTTTTGAAATTCTTTGACATTCTTTTAATATCAATTAGTTGGGCGCTATTTAGCCATCCCCTTGTTTGACATTCTTTGCATAAAGTGGCTATTATTTGACACCAACTGTCTACATAGGGTCTACATGGAAGACAGCAAGACTAATCATGCCTACATAAATATTATTTTGTGGTGTTTTAAATAAAATAGCTTCCAACTTATTGAAACAACCTCATAATACCTCATGTAAACACTATGGAGAGTATATGCGAATCAGTAAATCCTTCGTCGACAAAGTTGAAATTCCACCACTTTCAAAGGCTGGATCGTCTACACAGAAGTTCTATCGAGACTCCGCAATTGTGGGTTTTGGGCTTCGTGTTACCAGTGGTGGGGCTAAATCATTCATTATTGAAAAGCGTATTAATGGCAAAGTAAAACGGATAACGCTGGGCCGCTATGGCAACCTGACTGTAGAGCAAGCCAAAAAAGAGGCTATGAAGATCTT
>JAUXFA010000173.1 GCA_030620285.1 Piscirickettsiaceae bacterium | reverse complement strand
CCGACTTCCAATAGAGTGTCTTCCTTATGGCTATAGACAATTAAGTTATGGCCCACAACCCGAGTATTTTCATCAACTAAATCAAATGTTGTTGCATTAGCTGAGCTAAATAAAATCCCTATAAAGAGACTAATTACAAAACGGATCATTCTTTTTCCCAATCACTTACAATGATGATAATGACTGTATTGTACATGGAATAGCTTTCTCGTTAAGTTAACCAGTCATCATTACAACAAAATAGCAAAATCTGCTTTGCCTTCACCCCATGCCTAGCGTAACCTACTCACATGAAAAAATATTATCTACCACTAATCATTAGTTTAATTTCAACTTCAGGCTGCTCTTATTTTCAACGAGATCCTGTCGTCGCAGAAGAAAACTGGACCGTCGAACGTGTTTACTCAGAAGCAAAAGCAGCACTGAATACCGAAGACTATTTCACCGCTCTGGAATATTATGAACAACTAGAAGCACGCTTCCCTTTTGGTATTTATGCCCAACAAGCTTTATTAGAATCTGCCTATGCGCATTACAAATCGGATGATCCCGAGGCCGCTATCGCAACCATTGACCGTTTTATACGGGTTTATCCTCTCAACCCTAATATGGATTATGCCTTTTACCTACGTGGCTTAATTAACTTTACCCGTGATATTGGCCTATTTGAAAAATATATTCCCCGTGATGAATCACAGCGCGATCCAGGCTCAGCAAGATTCGCACTAAAAGACTTTACAACACTCGTCACCCGTTACCCCAAAAGCACTTATGGCGAAGATGCTGTTCAACGTATCGTTTATTTGCGTAACCGCTTATCACAACATGAAGTCAATGTAGCAAAATACTATATGCGCCGTGGCGCTTATGTCGCAGCGGCGAATCGTGGTCGGTATGTCATTGAAAATTATGATCGCACCCCGGCAATGCCTGAAGCATTACTCATTATGGCAAAAGCCTATAAAGTACTTGAATTAAATGAGCTATCTGAGGATGCCTTGCGTGTATTAGAGAAAAATTATCCTGGTCATCCTGGCGTAGCAGAAGTGCGTCAAACTGGCCTAGAAAAATAGTCCGCATTCCTCTTTAGGCCCTAATCTAGGGTTGACTCTACCTTATATCCCGAAGTGATGGGATACCGTCGATCGCGACCAAAAGCCCGATTAGTGATGCGAATTCCTGGCGGGGCTTGGCGACGTTTATATTCATTACGATTAACCATTTTAATCACCTTTGCCACCATTTCTGGCTCACTACCTGCTGACACCATATCTTCAAAACACCAATCTTCCGCGACATAGCGTTCTAACAATAGATCCAAAACTTCATACGGAGGCAAACTATCTTGATCTAGTTGATCTGGCGCTAACTCGGCAGATGGTGGCCGCGTAATAATTCGTTCAGGGATAATATCCGATAAAGTATTTCGATAATCACATAATTGATAAACTAATGTTTTATAGACATCTTTCAACGGTGAAAACCCACCAGCCATATCACCGTATAAGGTCGAATAACCCACCGCCATTTCACTCTTATTACCGGTTGATAATACCATCGCTCCCGTCTTATTAGAGATAGCCATTAAAATGACGCCTCGACAACGCGCCTGAATATTCTCTTCTGCTGTATCGGCAGGTTTCCCTGCAAATTGATTCGACAAAGTCTCCAAAAACTGCTCAAACAATGCATCTATCTCAATAATACTATGGCCTACATTTAAACGTTCAGCCATATCTGCCGCATCATCCAAACTCATCTGCGCAGTATAACGAGATGGCATCATAACCGTTTTCACCCGATCAGCACCAATAGCATCAACTGCCAATGCTAGTGTTAATGCCGAATCAATACCACCCGATAAGCCAATAATGACACTCGGGAAATGATTTTTTTCAATATAATCATGCAAGCCTGTCACTAAGGCCTGATAGACCATTGCTAATTCGGTTTCTTTCTTTACCAACTGACCTTGCAATAATAGTTTCCGCTCTGAACTTCGAGTTATTTCAATAGGGAATAAACTTTCCCGCCATGCAGGAGCCAATACAACTTGCTCACCATTAGCAGCTAATGCAAAAGAACAACCATCAAAAACCAGCTCATCTTGACCGCCTACTTGATTGACATAAACAATAGGTAAACCTGTTTCTAAAACCCGTTGTTTTACTTCTGATTCCCGTAACTGCCATTTACCTTGCCTAAAGGGTGATGCATTGAGATTTAGAATAATTTCAGCACCATTATCAGCGGCCTGAGCAATCGGTTCTGTGAACCAGATATCTTCACAAATAGTAATGCCAAATTTGATGTTTTTATACGCTACGACACAGGCTTCCTTGCCTTCAACAAAATAGCGTTTTTCATCAAACACACTATAATTTGGCAGACATTGTTTGAAATATGTTGCTAAGCATTCCCCGTCAGCAATCAGCGATGCCGCATTGTATAGGTCTTCACGAACCACACCATCTGGATGCCCGACTAAAATAGCAACACCTTGAATCTTCTTTTTTAACTTGCGTAGGCCTTTATTGACACGCTTCATTAGGCCCGCTCTTAACAATAAATCCTCAGGTGGGTAACCTGTTAATGTTAATTCTGGGAACACAATTAAATCTGCATGAAGTTCGTCACGAGCCTGTTTTGCAGCCTTGATTATTTTTTTAACATTACCTGCCACATCACCCACAACAGAGTTTATCTGGCCCATAACTAAACAAAATTCAGTTGCTGACATATCTCTACTAACTCAGGGTTTCTAACATTCTATCGCCCATTTCAGCAGGAGACCGAGCAATAGTGACCCCAGCATCAGACAATGCGGCCAACTTAGCTTCAGCCGTGCCTTGACCACCACTAATAATAGCGCCAGCATGACCCATTCTTTTTCCTGCAGGTGCAGTTAAACCTGCAATATATGCCACCACAGGTTTTGTCACATAATCCCGAATATACTCAGCAGCATCTTCTTCAGCCTGTCCACCAATTTCACCCACCATCACAATACCTTCTGTTTGAGGATCGGCTTCAAATAATTCTAAACACTCAATAAAGTTCATACCATGAATAGGATCACCACCAATACCAACACAGGTACTTTGGCCTAAACCATTTTGTGTTGTCTGATGAACCGCTTCATAGGTTAATGTACCAGAACGAGAAACAATACCAACCTTACCTGCCAGATGGATTGATCCAGGCATAATGCCAATTTTACATTGATCGGGGGTAATCAAACCCGGGCAATTAGGGCCTATCAATAAAGCATCAGAATTTTGTAAAGCATGTTTGACCCGTAGCATATCTTGCACCGGAATACCTTCGGTAATACAGGCAATCACTTTAATACCAGCATCAGCTGCTTCCAAAATCGCATCAGCTGCAAAAGCCGCCGGTACATAAATCATCGACGCATCTGCACCCGTTTCAGACACCGCATCATAAACCGTATTAAAAACAGGCTGTTCAAGATGTATTTGCCCACCTTTTCCTGGTGTCACGCCGCCAACAAACTGGGTGCCATAAGCAATTGCTTGTTCTGAATGAAAGGTACCTTGCTTGCCCGTAAATCCTTGGCAAATAACACGAGTATCACGATTAACTAAAATGCTCATGCTGCACCTTCTTTAGCCGCTAAAACTGCTTGTTTAGCTGCATCAGTCAAATCAAGTGCGGCATATAAACTCATCCCACTATTAGCCAATAATTCACGTCCCAACTCAGCATTGGTTCCCTCTAATCGAACAATCACCGGTAATGATAAACCGACATCCTTTGCAGCCTGGATAATGCCTTGGGCAATTAAATCACAACGCACGATGCCACCAAAAATATTTACTAAAATTGATTTCACATTTTTATCTGACAAGATCAACTTAAAGGCTTCCGCTACTCTATCAGCGGTGGTACCACCGCCAACATCTAAGAAATTAGCCGGTTGACCACCTTCTTTTTGGATTAAATCCATCGTCGCCATTGCTAAACCAGCACCATTGACCATGCAAGCCACCTCACCATCTAAAGAGATATAACTCAAGCCATATGTCTG
>JAUXFA010000203.1 GCA_030620285.1 Piscirickettsiaceae bacterium | reverse complement strand
TAGCAATAGATCCTGATCAATTATGGCAAGGATTTTCAGCATTTGGTATTGCTGCACCAACGGGCGCTTATTTCCCTGGGGAAGCTATGGGGCATTTACCTGATCCACAAACATGGCGGAAACTGGATCGGGCCACATTATCGTATGGTTATGGGGTTGCATCATCTGCTTTGCAATTAGCTCGAGGCTATATGGTGTTAGCAAATGGTGGCATTTTACAACCCATTAGTTTTCTAAAAACAGAGAAAGCACCAGCGGGTCGAAGAGTATTTTCCCGCGAGGTAATGAAGCAAGTTTTAACCATGATGGAGCGCGTAGTACAAGTTGGTGGCACTGCTCAAAAAGCAGCTGTAGAAAATTATACCGTAGCAGGGAAAACAGGCACCGTTAAAAAGGCAAATAGTGGTGGTTATGCAGAGGGCCATTATTTGTCGCTATTTGCAGGTGTTATTCCGGCAACTAAACCTCGTCTAGCGATGGTTGTGATGGTTGACGATCCTCAAGGCAAAGAGTATTACGGTGGCTTAGTGGCTGCTCCGGTGTTTTCGGAAGTAATGACTGGTGCAATGCGATTATTGAATATTGCTCCGGATGATTTAGCGGTGACGCCGTTGCAGGTAGCACGAAAATGACGGCAACGAATAATACGAGGTCTATTACGGCTTTGCTGGCCGGCATGTTATTCGATCCTTCGGTGATTGATGATGTGGTGATAACAGGCATCAGTTTAGACAGCCGGAATATACAGTCTGGCTGGCTATTTTTATCACTGGCGACTGATGATTTGTTAAGGTTGAAACATTTACAACAAGCACTCACTCAAGGTGCCGTTGTGGTTTTATTTGAAAGTAGTCAAGGGTTGACCGAAGACGAAGTAGCAATATTGGCTAAAGCCGAAGTCCCCGCTTATAAAATTAATAATTTATCCGATAAAACAGGGGAGATTGCTGCTCGATTTTATGGTCATCCATCGCTAGCATTAACGGTTATTGCTGTTACTGGTACCAATGGTAAAACATCCGTTAGCCAATTTATTGCACAGGCATTGGAATCATTAGGACAATCTTGTGGCGTGATAGGCACCTTAGGTATTGGTCAGCTTGATAATTTGCAGTCAACAGGTATGACTACTCCTGATTCAGTGTCATTACAGGCAGTGTTAGCTAATTTTTGTTCACAGTCTATCAAATATGTCGTAATTGAAGCTTCATCACATGCACTGGATCAGGGAAGATTAAATAGTGTCACTATTGATGTAGCAGTATTGACCAATTTGAGCCGCGATCATCTTGATTACCATCAGAGTATGGCGAAATATGCTGCTGCAAAAAAACAGTTATTTGATTTTGATAGTATAAAAACAGCTGTTGTAAACAGTGCTGATGAGTTTGGACAAGCACTGATAGCAGGTTTTCTTAAACGTTCTGATATTTCAATGTTAACGTATAGCAGTCGATCAGAAGGAGTGGATACTTTTTCTGCATCAAATATTAAAAGCTTCGGTGAGGGTTTAAATTTCACACTTAGCAGCGAAGATAAGCTTGCTAATATTCAAAGCTCACTGATTGGCCGTTTTAATGTTGATAATATTTTGGCGGCAGCAGCCTGTTTGTCAGCAGTTGGAATTTCATTTGATAATATAATAAATGCAGTACAGCAATGCCAAGCCGTAGATGGCCGTATGCAAACATATAGTGCTAGTCAACAAGCTCAAATTGTAATTGATTTTGCTCATACTCCAGATGCCTTAATAAACGTTTTACAGTCATTGCGTTCACATACGCCCCCCAATGGATATTTATGGTGTGTATTTGGATGTGGTGGCGATCGTGATAGTGGCAAACGTCCTCAAATGGGCCGTAATGCAGAATTGTATGCCGATAAAGTAGTGTTAACGGATGATAATCCACGTAGTGAGCAAAGTATTGCAATTATTGGCGATATTCTATCTGGATTTGAAAAACCAGAAAAAGTGCATGTTCAACTTGATCGATGGTTAGCGATTACTCATGCTATTACAGCTGCTACAGCTGAGGATGTTATTCTTGTAGCAGGAAAGGGCCATGAACAATATCAAGAAATAGCAGGGATCAAACATCCATTCAATGATGCGCAAGTAGTCACTGAGGTATTGCAAGCTTCAAATGATGAATCACATTCTGTGATAGGTGTAAAACAATGAGTATGCACCTACTTCTATCACAAATTGCTAAGGTATTAGGCTGTGAGGCACCGCGCGAAGATGTTCTCGTATCAGCTGCGGTAATTGATAGTCGAAAAGTAGGAGATGGTTCCTTATTTATAGCGTTAACGGGCGAGCATGTTGACGGCCATGATTATGTGTCAATTGCACGTCAGGCTGGTGCTAGTGCTGCAATAGTGTCCACGCTACAAGATGATGTGTTGCCACAGTTAGTTGTTGTTGATGTAGTGAAAGCATTAGGTGAACTTGCGAGCTACTGGCGGCGGCAATGTCGGGCCAAAATTGTTGCGATTACTGGTAGTAATGGTAAAACAACGGTTAAAGAAATGGTGGCCTCCATTTTAGAAAAACAGGGTTCGGTGATAGCAACTCTAGGCAACCTAAACAATGATTTAGGGGTTCCATTGACCTTGTCTCGGTTGAGCCGCGATACCGATTATGCAGTAATAGAAATGGGTGCTAATCATCCAGGAGAGATCGCTGCTTTGGTTGATATGGTCAAACCGGATGTTGCAGTGATCAACAATGTGGCTGATGCTCATTTAGAAGGGTTTGGTGATCTTGACGGCGTTGCTAAAGCAAAAGCAGAAATTTTTTCAGGATTAACGAATAAAGGTGTGGGTGTGATTAATGCCGATATGATTTTTTCTGATTCTTGGAAGCAAGTGCTTACTAGTAAGATTTGTTCAACATTTTCTATAGATAATAATGCTGACTTTATGGCAAAGGATATTCAACTTAGTACTAGTTCGAGTCATTTTATGGTCGAAGTAGATGAAGTTCTACATTACATTAACCTTCCGCTACCGGGTCTACATAATGTTGCAAATGCACTGGCGGCAATAGCGGCGACAACAGCATTAAATATATCAATCTCCAATATAGTCAAAGGCTTATCGAATATTAAAGGGGTGCCTCACCGTCTCCAATTGAGAGCGGGCATACATCAATCACAACTTATCGATGATAGTTATAACGCTAATCCTAGCTCATATAAACAAGCACTAACTACTTTGTCGGCCTTTCCTGGTGAACATTGGCTAGTACTAGGTGATTTTGCGGAGTTAGGCGATGAAAGTGAGCAATTACATTTTCAATTAGGCTTGGATGCAAAGGCTTTAAATGTGAAGCGATTATTAACGGTAGGTAATGAAAGTCAGCGAGCAAGCGATGCTTTTGGTGATGCAGCGGAACATTTTTCAGATGTGACAATGCTACAACGTTATTTAGAAAATGAACTTACACAGGGTGTGGCCTGCTTGATTAAAGGCTCACGGTTTATGAAATTAGATCAGTTGGCTGATGCGCTGGCAGTAGGGGAAAGCTAATGCTATTAACTCTGAGCGAATATTTAAGCCAGTTCCATAGTGGGTTCAGTGTCTTTCAATATTTAACGTTACGCGCAATTTTAGGTGTTATTACTGCATTAGG
>JAUXFA010000163.1 GCA_030620285.1 Piscirickettsiaceae bacterium | reverse complement strand
GCTCCCCGTAATCCAATACTGCGACCAGCAGGATAGCTGTGGCGTTTTTCAGGTACCGCTATCTGTCTTTTTCCAGATAAATACTGGCCCGTTAGAGAGTGCTCACTATCCATTATATCGCTTGGTTTTCCTCGTGCAATAATTTCACCGCCATGAACTCCAGCACCAGGACCAATATCTAATACATAATCAGCAGCACGAATTGCATCCTCATCATGCTCAACCACAATAATGGTATTTCCCAAATCTCTAAGCCGCGTTAAGGTTTTTAATAAACGGCCATTATCTCGTTGGTGCAAGCCAATTGAAGGCTCATCCAGAATATACATAACACCCACTAAGCCAGCACCAATCTGACTCGCTAATCGGATCCGCTGAGCCTCGCCACCTGATAAGGTATCGGCACTACGTGATAAGGTCAGATAATCTAGTCCTACATTAACCAAAAAAGTTAATCGTTCAGCAATTTCTGTCACTATTTTGCTGGCAATTTCACCACGTTTACCCGTTAAGGATAAATCCTCAAAAAATTGTTTTACCTCACCCACCGGCATACTGGTGACTTCCGGCAATGTTGTTTGTTCAATAAACACATGTCTTGCCGCTTGATTCAACCGTGCACCATAACAATCAGGGCAGGCACGTACTGTGTGATATTTTGCTAATTCTTCACGCACACTATTGGATTCTGTTTCGTGATAACGGCGTTGCATATTGGGAATGACACCTTCAAAAGTATGGCTACGAATAACACTTCGGCCCCGATCGCTAATATAACTAAAGTCAATTGACGTCCGTCCACTGCCGTATAACACCATTTCTCTGACTTCTTCAGGCAAGTCTTCAAAAGGGATTTCCAAATCAAATTGGTAATGCGTAGCTAACGATTTCATCATTTGATAGTAATAAGCATTACGACGATCCCAGCCCCGAATAGCCCCCGCAGCCAAACTCAGTTCTGGATGTGCCACCACCCGAGCAGGATCAACAAATTGTTTGACGCCCAGACCATCACAAGTACCACAAGCACCTGCTGGATTATTGAAAGAAAACATTCGTGGTTCAAGTTCTGCAATTGAATAACCACAACTTGGGCAGGAAAACCGAGAGGAAAATAAGGTTTCATTATCAGTATTATCCATTGATGCTATCCGGGCAATACCATCGGTCATTTTCAATGCAGTTTCAAATGATTCCGCTAAACGTTGCTGCAGATCTTCACGCACTTTGAAACGGTCCACCACCGCTTCAATGGTATGTTTTTTACGCAGCTCCAATTCAGGGAGATTGTCTAATTCAATCACTTGACCATTGACTCGTGCACGGACAAAACCTTGTGCACGCAAATTTTCTAATACATCTTTATGTTCGCCTTTACGATCTTGTATTACTGGCGCCAGCAACATCATGCGCTGACCTTCAGGCATCGCTAAAACAGTATCAACCATTTGGCTGACTGTTTGAGCGGCTAATGGTTGATCATGTGTTGGACAGCGCGGTTCACCCGCTCGGGCAAACAATAGCCGTAAATAATCATAAATTTCAGTGATCGTTCCCACTGTTGAGCGCGGATTATGTGATGTCGATTTTTGCTCTATTGAAATGGCCGGAGATAAACCTTCAATATGATCCACATCTGGCTTTTCCATTATCGACAAAAACTGTCTAGCATAAGCAGATAAAGACTCTACATAGCGGCGCTGGCCCTCTGCATACAGGGTGTCAAACGCAAGTGATGATTTACCTGAGCCTGATAAACCCGTGATCACAATCAAGGCCTCACGCGGCAAATCTACATCAATATTTTTTAAGTTATGGGTGCGAGCACCGCGAATACTTATGCTTTTCATTAAGCTTCCGTATAAAATGATCCAACAGATCAATATACTCTTACCCACCACTATGACGCAAAAACAAAACACAATATCGCCCATGACACCGTTAGAAAAACGAAGTATTGCTGGACTATCCAGCATCTTTGCATTGCGTATGTTGGGTTTATTTATGATTTTACCGGTTTTTTCACTGGCAGCCGATCAATATAGTGGCGCCACACCCATCTTAATTGGCCTAGCCATCGGTGCTTATGGCTTAACTCAAGCATTACTGCAAATTCCTTTTGGCATGTTGTCAGATCGTATTGGCCGCAAGAAAGTCATCACCATCGGCTTATTATTATTTGCAGCCGGCAGTATTGTGGCTGCACTTGCTGACTCTATCTACATGGTGATTGCTGGCCGCTTATTACAAGGTAGTGGCGCTATTGCGGCAGCAATTATGGCGCTCACCGCTGATCTCACTCGTGATGAACACCGCACCAAAGCTATGGCAAGCATTGGCATTAGTATTGGCTTGTCATTTTCTATAGCACTTGCTGCTGGTGCTGCACTTGAAAACTGGATTGGACTATCCGGCATATTCTGGGCAACGGCTTTATTATCGCTGGTCGGTATTGCCGTATTGCACCTTTGGATCCCCACTCCAACTCGGTGTATCACCCATCGGGATATTGAACCCGTGCCACAACAATTTGCCAATGTACTAGGCAATCCCGATATTATGCGCATGGTTTTTAGCATTATGATTTTGCATATGTTGCTCACCACCAGCTTCTTTGCCTTACCCATCGCACTATTTGAACAAGCAGGACTGGCCAAAGACCAACATGGCCTGGCTTACTTACCCATATTAATTGCCGCTTTTATTAGCATGGTGCCATTTATCTTAATTGCCGAAAAACGACGCAAAATGAAACCAGTATTTATAGGTGCCATCGTGGTGCTCGGGCTGGCACAACTTGGTTGGAGTTTATTATCTAGCTCACTGTTTGGCTTGTTGTTCTGTCTATGGTTATTTTTTACTGCTTTTAATATTTTAGAAGCCAGCCTACCTTCACTAATGTCTAAACTCAGTCCACTGGAAAATAAAGGCACTGCAATGGGCGTTTATTCCAGTGCCCAATTTATCGGTGCATTTATTGGTGGTGTATTAGGCGGCTTAATGTATAGCCAATTTGGCTTATCGGGTGTCTTCATCACCGGGACATTATTAACTGTCATCTGGTTAATTGTTATTTTTCCAATGCGGCCACCTAAACATTTATCTAGCCGCATTATCCATCTCAACACGCTATCTGAATCTAATGTTGACGATATCAGCAAACAAATTAATACCATTACTGGTGTGGTTGAAACCATTGTCGTTATTGAAGAACAGGTCGCTTATGTGAAGTTTGATCCGGACAGTATTGACACATTAGCACTAGATGCATTTTGCCAGCAGTCGTAGAATACTAAACTTAAAAATTCCAAGCTAAGGAGCACACCCAATGTCAGTCAATAAAGTCATACTCGTAGGAAGACTCGGCGCAGAACCAGAAAGCCGTGCATTTCCTGATGGTGGCTCCATCTGCAACCTTCGTTTAGCAACATCAGAAAACTGGAAAGATCGCCAAACCGGTGAGCGTAAAGAACGTACTGAATGGCATCGCGTTGTACTGCGTAATCGTCTTGGTGAAATTGCTCAACAATATCTACACAAGGGTTCACAGGTTTATATTGAAGGTCGTATCCAAACCCGTAAATGGCAAGATCAAAACGGTCAAGATCGTTACTCAACTGAGATTGTGGGTAATGAAATGACCATGTTAGATAGCAAAGGTGCTAGCGGCGGCAGTGCTGCTTATGATCAATCGGCTCCAGCACCACAAGCCGCGGCAACGCCACAACCCGCCTCTCCTTCTGCCGGCCCTGCTTATGGTTCACCACAAGGTGGTGGTGCCGATTATCTGGATGATGATATTCCATTCTGACGGACACCTAATATTTAGAAATAATTAAGCCCGCTCGCTTATGCGGGCTTTTTTTATACGCTACTAATCGTAGTGGAGATAACCTGCTAAATCACAAGCCTTCATTGAATTTTTGCACTCTTTGCTAAATTATGGCGAGCACATAATAATTGAATATTTTCAGCCTTTAATGATGTCCCACCTTTTGAATAAGGTAAAATGTGATCAAAATGTAATTCATCTGTTGCACCACAGGTTACACATTTACCCGCATCACGCTTCCAGACCTCAAGTTTTACGCTTGTAGGGATAATTCTACTTCTTTTTACTTCTCTATCACTTATATCTTCCGGTTGTGATTCATCTTCAACGCCTTCAATTGCAACTAATTTAAACCTAAAGACATTTCTGTTCCCATCTGATTGAATCCATGAATCTACTAAGTGAAAAAAG
>JAUXFA010000097.1 GCA_030620285.1 Piscirickettsiaceae bacterium | reverse complement strand
ATTATTTTTAAGGGATGAAAAAACTATAGTCCTTCTGATTTTTAATAAGAGGTTCTTAGCTCCAAGCTCTATGACCAATACCAGATAATAAAAAAGCCTTAGCATTAAAATGCTAAGGCTTTTTTATTATTATCAGTATCAAACTAATCCTAAATTTCGAAGACTCCATTAAAATAATTCAATATCATCCTCAGTTTCTGGCGCCGCTGGTGCCAGCTTTAATATATCTTCAATAGCCATGCCTTTCATGATCATTTCAAACATTTCATGCTCTGCAGGCATCGTATATTTAGATTTAATTTGTTCTTGCAATTTCGACCATTCCATTGGGTTATACAAACGTGAATTATCACCTACCAAATCCGTTAACGATCCCATAGTCTGAGATACATTGCTCAACCGTTGCGTTAATTTATCGTAAAATTGGAAAGCAATAATGGCATGCTGCATCTCTGATGCCACGGCTTCACATTCTTCAATGATCTTTTGTGAGGGTTCTGTTGCCACTGCACTATTTTCACTTGCGTGCCGCTCAATTGTTTGTACTTTATCAGCCATCACTGTGAACGCTTTAGTCAGGGTGCCAACGGAATCATGACCTTCTTTCATCGACATTTCTATTTGTGCGACAGCTAAATTTATCATTCTGATTGTTTCGCGAACCTGACTCCAGTCTAAATCAGGTTGTTGTGATGTGAATTCTGACATTTTATACCCTATTATTTTTTAACTATTCCAAGTTCAGTTTTTTTACTTTATATCGTAATGCTCGAAATGTAATACCTAATTTTTTTGCGGCAGCAGTTTTATTCCAGCGCGTTGATTCTAATGCTTGTGTGATTAATTGACGTTCTTGATCTTCTAGTTGAGAGCCTAAATCATCTACTGATAGTGATACCCCATTTTGCTGCTCACTTTCATTTGCAGTTTTAGTTTTAACACTAAGCTCATCAGCCAGCATTAAATCATCGGCTGAAATAATCTCGCCATCAACCCATGTTAATGCACGCTCTAATATATTTTCCAATTCTCGGACATTGCCTGGGAATTGATAGTGCTGCAAAGCAGACATGGCTTCTTTATTTAATTTTGGGCAAGGTATGGCATTCTTACCCGCTAACTTCTGTAAAATATGATTGGCCAATTGAGGGATATCTGCTTCACGCTCTCGCAAGGCTGGGACAGCCAATTCGATCACATTAAGACGGTAGAATAAATCTTCTCGGAATATCCCCTGCTGAACGCAATCTGCTAAATTCTGGTGCGTTGCACATAAAATACGCACATCCACCGTCACTTCTTCATTGCCACCAACCGGTCTGATCGTCTTCTCCTGAATGGCTCGCAATAGTTTAACTTGCATCATTAATGGTAGATCTGCCACCTCATCTAAAAACAAGGTACCGCCGTGAGCGGTTTGAAATAAACCTTCTTTGTCTGAAACAGCTCCAGTAAATGAACCTTTTTTGTGCCCAAAAAACTCGCTTTCAACCAACTCAGCTGGAATTGCACCGCAGTTAATGGGTACAAAGGACTTATCACCATGCACACCTAAATCATGTATCAAGCGAGCAACCAATTCTTTGCCCGTGCCAGATTCCCCACTGATATAAACGGGAGCCTGGCTACGTGCCAGTTTGGAAATCTTACCTCGCAATACTTTTATAATATTGGTCTCGCCTAATAACTGATCGCGCGTTCGTCGTTCCTTAGTATCCGACTTCATTGGTGATAATTTCACCGCTGTAGAAACCAAATCTCGCAACACCCTTAACTTAACAGGCTTTGAAACAAAATCAAATGCACCTAATTTTAGTGCCTGAACCGCTAAATCCATATTGCCATGAGCCGTAATAACAGCCACCGGCAGATCTGGTTTTGTTTTCTGTAATGCTTTTACAAAATCCAATCCATCACCATCTGGCAACCTCATATCCGTTAAACAAAAATCAAAGTCCTGTTGCTTCAGTGCTTGCTCAGCCTGCTCAATAGTTTCAGCCGTGATGCAATCCACCGATAATCCTCTCAAGGTCATCTTTAATAACTCAAGAATATCGGGCTCATCAACAATGATTAATGCTTGTGGATTCATTGCAAACTCTCTTGTCTATCCATAGGTATACTCACTCTAAAACGACTTCTATTTTCATCATCAGGGAGATAGTTTAACCGCGCACCGTTAGCCTGACATAATTCACGAGCTAAATATAAGCCTAAACCGGTACCCTCTTGTCGATCTGAGTGAAATGGTTCAAATAAATCGGGTAAAATATTGTCTGATACCCCTGGCCCATTATCAATAACATCAATAAACATTTCTGAATCTGGCATTGATAATTTCATCTCTATTAGTGGCAATGTTTTATCCGCATCAGAGTAATGCCATGCATTATCAACCAGATTCCACACAATTTGATGTAATTGCCCGACATCAATATAGACTTTGGCCAATGGTTCAGTGATAACTAAAGAAATGGCATCTTTTTCCAATTGTTTATACTCACAAAATTCTTCAACGAACTGTTCTAACCAAATAGCTAAGACGACCACCATTGGTTCCACTTTTTTACGCCGACTCATCTGTAAAATTGTTTCAATAATACCATTGACCCTAGCGCTGTGCCGTAAAACAATATCCGTTAATTTAGTGGTGTTTTGATCATCTTTTCCCGCTTCAGCTAATAATTCACCCGCATGACTAATAGCCCCCAGTGGATTACGAATTTCATGGGCAATACTCGCTGTTAATCTTCCTAAGGATGCTAATTTTAATTGCTGTGCCTGTTGTGCCATTGCCGAGGTGTTTTCTATATACAGAACTGTTTCGCCACTATCTAATGGCATAGCACCAACTAATATTTGAGGTAAATAATCACGCGCGTGAAAAGGTTGAAATGCATCTGCTTGATGCTGAGTCCATGCCCACAATTGCTGGGCTAATTCAGGTGCGCATTTTTTAAGTGATGCCCCCATGCTAAGCTGGCTAAGTCCTAATAAATTTCGTGCTGCCTGATTGCTTAACCTGACTTTTCCCGAAGGCTCAACAACCAATACACCCGTTTGCATCCTGCTAATAATATGTTCATTAAGCACAGCCAGTTTGTTCACATCCTCCTGCCTTTGTGCGGCAAGCTCCTGACTATCATGTATTTTTTTTGATAAAACCTGGGTTAGTATTGCCGTGGAAAATAATATCGTACCCAACATTGCAGCATGACTATACTTGGTTTCATTGTCGCCAGAAATTTGTGAATAAACCACTTCTAACAAAACAGCAATAACGGCAATTGCGGCAATAAAAATGGCCATCCGTCCAGGAATAAGTGCACCACCAGCCACCACCACCACTACCAATAACAATCCCAAGCCAGTGACTAAACCACCACTAACATGAACAAAGATCGTGATGGCAGCAATATCAACAATTAATTGAATGGCTGTTTGTGATTCAAACCTTCCCCACCGTTGTGCAGTGATGATCAGTATAACTAATGCTGTCAAAACATAAAACTGGCTCATCCAGCTATATATTTGTGGGTGGGTTTGCCCTAAAAATTCTGGTGGTAGTTTTAAATAAAATACCGTAAACAATATAATAGCTAAAAATAAACGGTATGCTGAGAATAGCGTTAATTCTCGCCATGGAGCTATATTAATGCTGGAATTAAACAGCGACATTATTTAGATTGATGATGACTCTCAAGATGCTCTTGTGAGCAATAATAATCATCGCCAGATTGAATAGCTTCCTGCTCAAGAATATGCAAATCACAATGCCGACACTTAACCATCTTTTCTGTAGACAGCTTCGGCGTAGGTGGCTTATTTCTACGCAATAAATTGCCTATAATTACATACAGTAATAAACCGATTGCAATTAAAATCAGAATGCGCATATTTAAACCTCGTCCATATAAAAAAGGGCATCCGCAATAGGATACCCCTTTCTGTTAATACATGCTTATTAACGCACGCTATTTCTTCTTGACCCTTGATGCACTTTTCCGTTCATGCTCCAGCAATAATTTCTTACGGATACGTAATGATGTTGGTGTTACTTCTAATAATTCATCATCGCCAATAAATTCAAGTGCTTGCTCTAAACTCATTCTGATAGGGGGTGTTAAGTTAATTGCCTCATCAGTACCTGATGCCCGAACATTCGTTAATTGCTTGCCTTTCAATGGATTAACCACTAAATCATTATCGCGGGAATGAATACCAATCACCATACCTTCATACACATCATCATTATGACCAATAAACATCCGTCCGCGTTCTTGCAAGTTGAAGATTGAGAAAGCAACTGCTTTGCCTAGACCATTGGCAATCAATACGCCATTACTACGCTTACCAAAATCACCTTCTTTAACCGGCGCATAATGATCAAATACACTAAAGATCAAACCTGTACCTTGGGTTGCAGTTAAGAACTCAGTTCGAAAGCCAATCAACCCACGTGATGGAATAATAAAGTCTAAACGCACCCGACCTTTACCATCCGGCACCATATCTTGTAGTTGTGCGCCACGCTCACCTAATTTCTCCATGATTGTGCCCTGATGCTCGGCCTCAACATCGGCAGTAACTGCTTCATAAGGTTCTTCACGCACACCGTTCACTTCACGAATGATAACTTCTGGACGAGAGACCCCCATCTCAAAACCTTCACGACGCATATTTTCAATTAAAACAGATAAATGCAACTCACCACGACCCGATACTTTAAATTTATCTGGATCCGTAATAACTTGTTCAACTTTTAAAGCCACGTTATGAATTAATTCGCGATCAAGACGCTCTTTAATTTGACGCGTGGTAACAAACTTACCTTCCTTGCCAGCCATCGGTGAGTTGTTTACTTGGAAAGTCATCGTTACTGTTGGTTCATCCACAGAAAGTGGCGGTAAAGCTTCAACTTCAGTTGGATCACATAAGGTGTCTGAAATATTAAGAGGATCTAAACCGGTAAAAGCGATAATATCCCCCGCTTCAGCAGTTTCAACTTCTTCACGTTGCAATCCCATAAAACCCATTACGGTTAAAACACGGCCATTACGTGTTTTTCCTTCCGTATCAATAACGGTTACCGGTGTATTGGTTTTCACTTTACCGCGTTCAATACGGCCAACACCGATAACACCCACATAACTGTTGTAATCAAGTGATGATACCTGCATACGGAAAGGACCTTCAGTATCAACATCAGGTGCGCTGACTTTATCAACCACCATCTGGAATAATGGCTCCATATCACCATCACGCACATCTTCCTCCAAGCCGGCATAACCACTCAAGCCTGAAGCATAAATGACTTCAAAGTCTAATTGTTCATCAGTGGCATCAAGATTAGCGAACAAATCAAATGTTTGATCGAGAACCCAGCCTGGCCGAGCACTCGGTTTATCAATTTTATTGATAACAACAATAGGCTTTAAACCTAGGGCCAACGCTTTTTGGGTTACAAAACGTGTTTGGGGCATCGGACCTTCTGATGAATCTACCAGCAGTAATACCGAATCTACCATCGACAATACACGCTCTACTTCACCACCAAAATCAGCATGGCCTGGCGTATCTACAATATTAAT
>JAUXFA010000272.1 GCA_030620285.1 Piscirickettsiaceae bacterium | reverse complement strand
CAATGCAAGGTTACGAACGTGACCCACGTAGTGTTGCTCATCGTGCTGAAGCACATATGCAGGCAACAGGTATGGCTGATGCAGCTTACTTCGGCCCTGAAAACGAATTCTTCATCTTTGATGATGTTCGCTGGTCTAGTGATATCTCAGGTTCATCTTATAAGATTGATTCTGATGAAGCCTCTTGGAATACGGATAAAGTATTCGCTGATGGTAACAAAGGTCACCGCCCAAGCGTTAAAGGTGGTTACTTCCCTGTACCTCCTGTTGATTCATTACAAGATATGCGTAGTGCAATGTGTCTAACATTGGAAGAAATCGGTCAAGTGACTGAAGTTCATCATCATGAAGTAGCAACCGCTGGTCAATGTGAAATCGGTACTAAATTTAATACTTTAGTTAGAAAAGCTGATGAAGTACAAGGCCTTAAATATGTTGTACATAATGTTGCTCATGCTTACGGCAAAACAGCAACCTTTATGCCTAAGCCAATCGTAGGTGATAATGGTAACGGTATGCATGTTCACATGTCTTTGTTTAAAGATGGTGAAAACTTATTTTCTGGTAATAAATACGGTGGTTTATCTGAAACTGCTTTGTACTACATCGGTGGTGTCATCAAGCATGCTCAAGCATTGAATGCATTCTTGAATGCAAGTACAAACAGCTACAAGCGTTTAGTCCCTGGTTTTGAAGCACCAATCATGCTTGCATACTCTGCACGTAACCGCTCAGCATCAATTCGTATTCCTTTTGTTAATAATCCTAAAGGTCGTCGTGTTGAAGTTCGTTTCGGTGATTCAACTGCTAACCCTTACTTAGGATTTGCTGCTTTATTAATGGCGGGTCTTGATGGTATCAAAAACAAGATTCACCCTGGTGATGCAATGGATAAAGATTTGTATGACTTGCCACCTGAAGAAGAAGCGGCAATTCCACAAGTTTGTTACTCATTAGATCAAGCGTTAGAAGCACTAGATAAAGATCGTGCTTTCTTGACTGATGGCGGTGTATTCACTGACGACATGATCGATGCGTATATCGACTTGAAGATGGAAGAAGTAACACGCTTGCGTATGGAAACTCACCCTGCTGAGTTCGACTTATACTATAGCTGCTAGTCTGACATTTTTTTAAAATGTGTGAAGCGCCTCTGCCTTTTAACTAAGGCAGAGGCGTTTTTTTATGTTTGGCTGTTGCAGATAAAAAATGTTTAGCTTACTATGACCGCTATGAAACTTTTATGGATAGCCTTGTTTTGTGTGATGAGTTCTGCTCAAGCAGTCGTTTATCGCTGGCATGATGAACATGGCCGAGTAGTCTATTCTGATGAGTTCCATCCGAATGCTGAAATTATCGATATGCCAAGTTTATCAACCTATGTCCCTCCCTCTGCAACGCAGCAGCCTGTTATTACACTCAATGAAGAACCATTAGTAGAAGGTGAAGCGGCGGCGCTTCTGGTTCCTGATTATCAAATTAAGATTATTTCTCCTGAGAACGATGGCAGTATTTGGGGAAATGATGGTAATGTCTCGGTTAGCGTGGATATCAATCCAGAATTAGATAGCGAGCGAGAAGACAAACTTATTATTTTGGTTGATAACCAGCAACAAGGTAGTGCTATTGGTCAAACCAATTTTACATTATCGAATCTTGATAGAGGCACACATTCTGTTGTGGTATCTGTTGTTGATAATAGTGGTAAAGTTCTCAAATTAAGTCCATCAGTGACTTTTCACCTGCACCGACGATCAGCAGCAGCAAAACAATAATATTCCCAAAACCCCGGTTATGCACTATTATGGTGCGCCAAAGGCATTATGTAACAATATAATGGCTGGTCGAGCTATTGGTTTTTTCTAATGGCATATTAAGGATTGATCTATCATATTGTTATTTAACGATATTTTATAAATAACAATATTAATTAAAGAGTTGGAGCAGTTATTGCTCTATTGATTCTATGCAAATGTTATTCATGACTACATTACTATGACAATTGAGATTCCTTGTCAAAATATCATTGAAAATTTAAGCACATCAATTGTTATTCTTGATGAAAAATTGAGCGTGCAGTTTATTAATGCTTCAGCAGAAATATTGTTTGATATAAGCCAATATCAGGCCGAGCATATTCCATTACAAAGTTTACTGCCGGGTGAACATAGCCTATTTAAATGTATGCAACGGGTATTGCAAACCGGTCAAGAGTTGATTGAACGTGAAATGAAGCTTTATGTGCATACCAGTGGTGAAACATTTGTCGATTGTTCCATTAAATTATTAGAATCTGGGCTGAATACACCGTTACTATTGCTGGAGTTTTCTCAGTTGGACGTGCAGCATCGAATTAGTCGTGATGATAGTTTACATGCCCAACAACAGGTTGTTCGTGGGCTCGCCCATGAGATTAAAAACCCTTTAGGTGGCTTACGGGGCGCAGCACAGCTATTAGAGCGTCAGTTAGATTCTGATGAGTTAAAAGAATATACCGGTATTATTATTAGTGAAGCTGACCGTTTACAGAATTTGATGGCTAATATGTTAGGCCCAAATCAAGAAACAAAACATACGTTAATTAATATTCATGCAGTGATGCAACATGTACGGCAATTAGTTTTAGCGGAAGTGGATGATAGACTGGAATTTAAAGGTGATTATGACCCCAGTCTGCCAGAATTTTATGCGGATTTTGATCAATTAGTGCAAGTCTTTCTCAATATTG
>JAUXFA010000205.1 GCA_030620285.1 Piscirickettsiaceae bacterium | reverse complement strand
TTCCCTCAGATAAAGTGTATGAGGACGAACAGATTTTTGTGTTCAAAGATATTTCCCCCAAAGCGTCTGTACATTTATTAGCGATCCCTAAAATTCATCTTGATAGTTTGGATGAGTTGAATGCCGACCACCACTCACTCATTGCACAGTTGATGCTCAAATTGCCAGAACTTGCTCGTTCACAAGGCTTGACGGATGGTTTTCGAACCATTATTAATACTGGCCCAGGTGGTGGACAAGAAGTAGGACATTTGCATATTCATATTCTAGGCGGTAAAACCATGCCTGGCTTTAACTAGGAGAAATGTATGGGCTTTGGTGGAATAAGTATTTGGCAACTATTAATAGTTTTAGTCATTATCATATTATTGTTTGGCACCAAAAAATTACGCTCTTTAGGTGGCGATTTAGGTAGCGCAATTAAAAGTTTTAAACAGTCAGTGCGTGAAGGTGAAGATTCTGTTGCCAATGACACCGATACCGATAATACAACGATCGAGCAAGACGATTTGACTCAAGAGCAAGCCGCTACTGAAAAAGATAAACACACGAGTTAAGCATAGTGTTTGATATCGGTTTCTGGGAATTATTGTTGATCGCAATAGTGGCATTAGTTGTTGTTGGGCCTGAACGTTTACCCAAACTAGTGCGCATTACCGGTTTATGGGTGGGCAAAGCCAATGCTTCAATGCAAGCTGTTCGCAGTGAAATTTCTCGCGAGTTACGTGCTGAAGAATTAAAACAAACGCTTAACAAACCCTTAGATGAAATAGCAGAACTTCACAGTATTTTACCGGCAGAAGAGTCCGACAAACCTATGTCAAAGGATGACAATGGAAACGGATAATCAACAATCACTGATCTCTCATTTAGTTGAGCTCCGCGATCGATTATTACGCGGTATTTTAGCGGTGTTAGTCATTGCTGTTTGTTTATTGCCTTTTTCGAATGATCTCTATCATTTCCTATCGGCACCATTACTGCAGCATTTGCCAGAATCAAGCACCATGATTGCCACAGAAGTGGCCTCGCCATTTTTAACACCATTTAAATTAACCTTAAGTGTTGCCATTATGCTGGCGATACCGGTGTTGTTATATCAGCTCTGGGCATTTATTGCTCCCGGTCTTTATGACAATGAACGCAAGATAGTTTTTCCATTATTGTTTGCCAGCACCTGCTTATTCTTTTTAGGGATAGTCTTTGCGTACACGGTGGTATTTCCATTAGTTTTTGGTTTTTTAACCCAAGCCGCGCCAGAAGGTGTGGCGGTGATGACCGATATCAGCAGTTATTTAGATTTTGTACTAAAGTTATTTTTTGCATTTGGGCTGGCATTTGAGGTGCCGATTGCCACCTTGTTATTAATTTGGAGTGGTGCCTCGACCGTAGAAAGTTTGGCTGAAAAAAGACCTTATATTATCGTCGGTGCATTTGTGATTGGCATGCTACTGACACCGCCAGATATAATTTCTCAAACACTCTTGGCAGTGCCGGTATGGTTATTATTTGAACTGGGTTTGTTCTGCTCTCGCTGGGTACCTGAAAAAACGACAATGGAATAAAGAGTCGTTTAGATAATGCGATTAAAGATTAGGCTGTTGCATTAATATTGCCATAACGTAAGCGAGTACCGTGTTCGAGAGACAATAAAATTTCTGAAGCATGGATATCAGTAGGGAAAAAAGTACCCGAGATTTTAGCCGCGTGAATACTTGCGCCTTCCATGCTTACGCAATGAGAAAAATCCACCCCACGAAGATCGGCCTGACGAAAATAACTATCGGTAAAGTCGAGTCCTTCGGTATTGACTCCTTGCAAATTAATATGTCGAAAATCACACCCTGCTAATGTGGCTTGTTCGCCAGCAGTAATTCGTTGATTAAATTCATCAACTTTACCTTCTCGAAGTAAACGGTATAACGGATCGTCAGAAATAATAGGGCTAGACATTAAATAAATTCCTTATGCAGTAGTATCAATATTACCACCAAGGTTATTTGAATTGAAGCCCGTTCCTGCAGTTTCATTAGTTTGTTCGACAACAAGGGCATTACTAATAGTCGTTGATGCTTGCTCATTAGCAATGACGGTGTTTTGTGTTTCGTTGCCACTTTGGGCTCGTGTCGTGTTACCCGCCTGTTGAGCTTCAGAAGATAAAGGATTGGTTAATGTGGGCTGTCCACTAAATGGAGTAATTCCGGCAATGGCCATAATGCTCTCCTTAACTTGGTTTATAGAAGACTAGCTTACAAGGATATTACTAGGTTTGTAAATTATCCTGCCATACCAGCAATGTTTTATGTGAAGCTGTTCACACTTTTCAATTTTGTGCTAAAAAATAAGGCCCTGTTAATGAGAGCCTTTAATAAGGACGCTGCAAGAAAAAGGAGAAATTAGGTTTTAAATTGGGATGCTAAATCATTTAGGCGAGTAGCTAAATTCAATAGTTCGCCGCTTGCTTGGGCGGTTTGTGTTGCACCATCAGTTGTTTGATCGGTGAGCTGACTGATACGAACAACGCTTTGATTGACTTCTTCAGCTACCGAGCATTGCTCTTGTGCTGCAGAAGAAATAAGGGCATTCATATTGTCAATATCCGTTACTTTTGTAGCAATATCATTTAATGCTGCGCCGGCTGCCAAGGCTTTTTCAAGACCTAAGTTCGCTTTTTCACAACCTTTATCCATAACGGTAACCGCTTCGGCAGAGCGAGTTTGTAATTGTTCGATAATGGTTTTAATTTCCTGAGTAGCATCTTGAGTCCGTCCAGCAAGTGTTCGAACCTCGTCAGCAACCACGGCAAAGCCACGGCCTTGTTCGCCGGCTCGCGCGGCTTCAATGGCTGCATTTAATGCTAATAAGTTAGTTTGTTCAGCAATGCCTTGAATAACGGCCAACACCGTACCGATGGTATTGCTGTCATCTTCTAGGCCGTGAATAACAGTTGCTGCACCGCTCAAGCTGGTCGATAGCTCCTGAATAGTTGATGCGGCTTCATTAACAATTACCGAGCCAGCACTGGTATCTGCATCAGCCGTTTTTGCTGCTTCAGCCCCCATTTGGGCATTTCTAGCGACTTCTTCAGCCGATGCTGCTAATTCGGTAATAGCGGTAGCAACTTGATCGGTTTCAGTTCGCTGCCGCATCATATTCTGGCTAGATTCATCAGATAAAGTATTCACCTGCGAAGAAGAGCTTGAAATGCTCGCTGTCGCGTTAGAAAATTCATTTAATATAGTAGAAAATTTTGATAATAAATTATTGATGCCTTTGGCCATAGCATTAGCGAGTTTATTATCACCTGGTGGGTCTAAAGGTTTAGTGAGATCAACATCACCTTTTTCAATATCCATTGCAATATATTGCAGTGATCCCATAACGTAATTTAATGGGTCCATAAATTTGGGGATCAATACTTTAACGATAAGGCCATAGGCCAATCCGCCGATTACAATTAATGCGCCCACAGACCACATTACAATGTGACTTGTCTGCAGTGCGGTTTCGGAGTGGTAGGCGGCTAAAGCGATCAGTACACACACTAATAACAGGGCAGGGACTAAACTAAACAATAAAAGAATAG
>JAUXFA010000227.1 GCA_030620285.1 Piscirickettsiaceae bacterium | reverse complement strand
TCGACCGACTGTAATTCATACAGTGTCTTTTTCAATTTTGCATCATATATTTTGGCTTTCTGAGTCAATTGAAATAACCACTGTTCTGGCTGATCGACTTGTTCCATATAGGGCATAGCCATGATAGCTGTATAATCGTAACTTTGAAGCATATCGGGGTAACTTTGGCTAAACCAGGTTTCACTTTGTGGATTGAACAATACATTTGCATACATGTTTCTGGCAGTTTTAATCTTCGGACGATAATACTTAACCTGTTGAGCAAGATTGAGACTAAAGTCAGTCAACGTTTTTGTCTTCAATTTAGTCCAGGAATCTTGTTCTGAACTACGTAAATCTTGAATGGACAGGTCAGGTTTATTCATTTCCAACGCAGCATATTTCAGTGCAGCCGGGCTCATATCTTCAAAATCATTTAAATAAGCATCATCATGAAAAAGTAAACCATCAAAATGGGCATGCATCGCCAGATCCTGATAAATTTCTTCAATAATAGTTCGTGCTCTTTTATTGAAAGGTGATAATCGTAGATACTCTGCTCGTACAGGCTCAGAGCGTCCCTTCGTCACATGATGTACTCGCAATGATTCGCTATTTGGAACTACAAAAGATAATAACGGCATCCAGGCATAAACATTGACTCCACTGCGTGTTTTCAACTGCCAAGCTACTCGGTTAAACAGATCGCTCTTCATCGGTAAATGTCGATTAGGAAAATACAGGGCATCGGCATTGCCATCTGCATCAGGATCAGCAAAGGCCTGTAAAAATACAGTATTAATCTTCATTGCTTTAATGCGATCCAGCAATACACTTAAATTATTATTTTGCTGGATAGGATCAGGATCATAGATATAGTCAAGATCAACATGAGCTACACGAATGGGTTCTTCAGGTTCTGGATGACGTAGCAAATAGACAAAATCTTCTAATGCTGGGTTTCCCTGAATAAATAAACGGTTGATTCTGTTTCCTTGCTGAAGTGTATTTTTGCCATCTTCCAAGGTCAATGAAAATACCAGACCGTGTTGACTAGCAATATTCTCAGATAAGCGACTAAATGCACCATATGGCCAAACCATTGTCCTCGGCTTAATTCCTATCTGTTTTTCAATTAGCTTATTATTTCTTTTGAGATCACTAAGAATCAGAGTTTTATGATCTGTAACACTTTCATATTTCTGCTTATTATTATCATATTTCAAGGTGGTAGCTAATGGCTGGGTATTGCCATGTGGGTTGCCAAGAACCCCTCGATGAAGATCATAGCTATGGGATGCAAATTCGATCAGATCCGAATCAGCCATTGTCCTGATCTCATCCCAACTCATGAAAAACTCACGAGGCCTGATATCTTTACTTCCGTACTGTACCTTTTTTCCCTCTGGAATTTCTAGCCATTTACCGACCAGAGCAACTACTGCTGGATACTGGTATTGCTGCAATAATGGGAAAACATGAGTAAAGGTACTTTTATAGCCATCATCAAATGTTAATAAAACAGCATTTTCTGGTAGTGGTTTCTTGCCTTGTTTGGCGGCTATCACGTCATCCAGACTGATTGCATGATAGTTATGTTCTCTAAGCCAACTAAATTGAGCAATAAGATTATCGGTACTCACTGCTGTTTGGTCGTCATCCACAATGCCATCAACATTATCTCTGACATCATGATAACTTAGCACCAGGAATTCATCGTTGGCAGAGCTAATACCGCTACCTAAGAAGAATGCTAGCAATAATGTGATTAATCTATATTGCATTAAAATTTCCAATTAAGAGCCGCATAGAGGTCCCATTGATATTCATCATCCCCGTCATATCTGTTTTTAGCTCGTTTGATGCCATACAATAATTCAAATCGTTTTTGTGCTAGCCAACGATGTTCGTATTGCAAACCCCATGTGTTGCCAGAATCAAAGTGCTGTTGATCGTAAAGTCCCGTTGACAACACCAGACGTTGGTAAAAAGCATTGTCGTATTCTCGCCATGTCAACCAATCATTCTCCAATGCAATAGAACCAGAATAATCACGATCAGGGTTGAAATAAATAGTATCTTTTTTTGAATTATTCGAACTGAATAGATCGACGCGTGTAGAAAATTTATAATTGTAGCTGTTGTACCAACGTTCTTTCCAAAATCCGCCAATACTTTTCCGCTCATTATTATCAGAGAAATCCAGATAGGACAGATTCATCCCGACACTTCTAGATTCGTGCCAACGATATTGGGTTGCTATTGCTGCAGATTTAGCATAAATTCCCTGATTTAATGCACGCAAAGGTGTGTCACTACTTAGGCTTTCCAGAGTCACAGCACTACTTAGGTAATCATCAAATTCATACAGTCCAGATACGCTAACTCCCATACGATTATCTTTATAATTATTGTGATGAAGTTCGCCCGTTAACACCAGATCGGGAGCTCTATATTCCGCCCCCATTCCCCAATGATTCAGCTGACCATCACCTTCATCAAATTTTGCCTGACTATGGCGTTGGTGAAGATAAGCTCGATAATTATCATTGATTGGGGAAGAGAACAAATAACTCTCAATGTCCAGTCCTCGACTCCCATTAACATCACTACCCGAACTATCTGAAGAATTTATTTTAGTTCTAAATTCACGCATATTGTGGATATCCCACAGGCGTTTTTGGTTGGCAATCCCTTTATCTTCTGGATAAATTTGATAAAGCTCATTAATCGACTGATCTGCTTTTTGATATTCTCTTAATTCTAACCAATTTCTCGCCTGCCCTAAACGTAGCCCAAGATGTTTAGGGGTTTGATGTAGACCTATTTCATATTCTTGTTGTGCCTTACGAGGCCATCCACGCCAATAATAAACGTTAGCCATTTCTTTCCTAAGATCAAGATTATACGGTGCATTCTCATTGAGCCATTGAAATTGTTCCTCAGCATCTTCAAGATAATCACCAAAGGCAATACCTAAAGATTTCACTGTTTCGGTCTGCAATTTTTTAGGGTTTGGCTTGATAACTTTTCGTTTACCTACCCCTTTAATGAGACTAGATTGCTGTGCAGCCAGTTGTTCAATCCATTGCTGGGCTTCAGTATAGTTTTCATTTTCAAGATAAGCATAAAATAAAGATGTTTTTGCACTGATGCTTGGATGACCTGAATCGATGATCTGTGTATAACAATCAATAGCATGCTGTGGTAGCTGTTCATACAAAAAAGCATCACAGACTGCATTCGTGGCATACGCAGGGATAACAATATTATTATTTTCTAATTCTTTATCAAGTGCCAGAACTTCTTGCATTCGATAACGATTTC
>JAUXFA010000156.1 GCA_030620285.1 Piscirickettsiaceae bacterium | reverse complement strand
GATGGCAGATGCGGGTATTACTGCGGAGCAGATTGATTATGTTAATGCTCATGGTACATCAACACCGGCCGGTGATGCGGGTGAAACGCAAGCAATTAAAGCTGCCTTTGCTACCGCAGCACAAAGTGTTGCTATTAGCTCAACTAAATCAATGATTGGTCATCTATTAGGCGCGGCAGGTGGTGTTGAAGCGGTATTTAGTTTATTGGCTATTCGTGATCAAGTTGCGCCGCCCACTATCAACTTAGATAATCCTAGCCCGGATTGTGATTTAGATTATGTGCCTCATACGGCACGTCAAATGAAGATTGATATAGCTATGTCAAATTCATTTGGTTTCGGCGGAACCAATGGTACAGTTATCTTTAAGAAGATGTCATAAGAATTTGATATTGCTATGGTTCTAGTTAACGGGGTAACCGAAAATAGAATCAATATTGCCGATCGAGGTCTGCAATATGGCGATGGTCTATTTGAAACCATTGCTTATCGAAATGGTGTTGCTGAATTTCTGGATGCTCATCTAACGCGGCTTTTAAAGGGTTGCAAACGGCTAGCAATTCCATTTCAAGATATTGAAATATTAGGTGCTGAATTAAATTCAGTATGTCATCAACTGAGCGATGATGCGGTGATTAAAATTATTATTACTCGAGGTAGTGGAGGCCGTGGTTATTTTGCAGAGAGCAACATCGAACCAAGCCGCATTATTTCTAGTCACCCATGCCAAACCTATCCTGAAAGCTATCCCAGATCAGGGATTAGGGTGCGTTTGTGTAAACAAACTTTATCAGAAAATAGCAGCTTGGCAGGTATCAAACACCTTAATCGTTTGGAGCAGGTATTAGCTCGTAATGAATGGGATGATGTGGATATTGCCGAGGGGCTAATGTTTGATCAAGACAATAACGTGATTGAAGGCACAATGAGCAATGTCTTTATTGTAAAAGAAAATCAGTTATTAACCCCTAAAGTCGATAAAGCGGGTGTAGCCGGTATTATTCGAGCTCATATTTGTAAATGGGCACAACAAAATGGACTTGTTGTCGAAGAAAAAAATCTATCTAGAGATGAATTATTTACTGCAGATGAAATATTTGTTTGCAATAGCGTTATTGGTATTTGGCCGGTGTCGAATATCGACAATAGAGCGTATGCCGTCGGTCCGGTAACAAAAAACCTTCAGCAAGCCTTAGCAGAGTCAGAGAAGTAATATGAAATTGCTCTTAAAGTTAGTACTTTTAAGTATGATTTTGTTGTCCATTGCTGTGGTTGCAATCTTATCTGAATATCATCGATTTACATCTACACCGTTACAGGTAGCTGAGGAAGGTTATGTTTATACTGTTGAATCGGGTAGTAATCTTCTTAAGATAAGCCAAGACCTTCAAACAATAGGTTTGTCTGAACTGCCTAATCAGTATCTTTATATCTATGGTCGTTTAGAAGGGAAAGCACATTTAATTAAAGCCGGTGAATATTTGATCAAAACGAATACTACATCGCCACAATTTTTGGATCAATTAATTGCGGGGCAAGTGATTCAGTATCCCTTTACGATCATTGAAGGCATGACTGCACAACAGCTTGTTGATATGGTGATAGCCGATAAACGCTTTATTTCGACACTAACGGAGGCGTCTCTCACCGAGGTGATGGGGGCGATTGACCATGGGGATAATCATGGCGAAGGTGAGTTTGCACCGCAAACTTATTATTTCTCAGCAGGAACGACGGATTTAGAAATATTGGAGCGTGCCTATGCTCTAATGGAACTGAATCTTGAGCAGTTATGGGAAAATAAAGCTGAAGGACTTCCTTACAAAACACCTTATGAGGCTCTAATTATGGCTTCTATTATTGAAAAAGAGACAGGTATTTCTGAGGAAAGAGCACAAATAGCAGGTGTTTTTGTCCGTCGATTAGATAAAGGAATGAGACTTCAGACTGATCCAACTGTTATATATGGTATGGGTGACAGTTATAATGGCAATATTCGCCGTAAAGATCTTAGAACCGATACAGCCTATAATACCTATACTCGCTATGGTTTACCGCCAACACCAATTGCATTGCCAAGCAAAGCCGCTATCGAGGCGGCATTGCATCCAGCAGAAGGAAAAAGCTTGTATTTTGTTGCCACCGGAAAAGAGGGTAGGCACGCTTTCTCAGACACCTTAGCAGCGCATAATAAAGCTGTTAGAAAATATCAGTTAAAGAAATGAACGGAAAATTTATCACCATTGAAGGAATTGAAGGTGCGGGTAAATCAACCCAGTTGGCCTTTATTCAACGTTATTTAACCGATCATGATAAACAGCTGACCCTTACCCGTGAGCCCGGTGGAACCGATCTTGGCGAACAAATCCGGACATTGTTATTAACACCCACAGAATCTGGAATGGCTGTCGATACTGAGTTATTACTGATGTTTGCAGCCAGAGCAGAGCATGTCTCCAAAGTAATTAAACCTGCACTGGAACGAGGTGATTGGGTTATATCAGATCGATTTACCGATGCAACATTTGCTTATCAAGGCGGTGGCAGAGGGATTGAGCAACAACGAATAACGGCAATAGCAGATTGGACATTAAAGGGATTGCAACCTGACTTAACTTTTTTATTTGATTTGCCGGTTGAACTAGGCCAACAGCGAGTCCGTAGTCGTAATGAAGTTATTGACCGTTTTGAACAAGAAAAAATAGATTTTTTCCAACAGATCAGAGATTGTTACTTAGAACGAGCACAGCAAGCTCCCCAACGAATAAAAATAATTGATGCGAGCCAATCTATAACAGAAATCGAAGCGCAATTGATACAAATTTTACAGCAGATTATCTGATGATATATCCATGGTTAAAGACGCAGTGGCAGTTATTTTTACAACAAAAAATACAAACTAGAGTTCCCCACGCCATTCTTTTAAAGGGTGTTGAAGGCTTAGGTAAACGCTCATTTGCTGATCAGATGGCGGCATCATTACTTTGTGAAAACAATATGACTGGTGAAGCTTGTGGTCATTGCCATAGTTGTCAATTGTTTCTAGCAGGAAGCCATCCGGATCATATTGTTATTGAACCTGAAGAAGCAGGTAAGCAAATAAAAATAGAGCAAATTCGACGGCTTAAAGACAAGCAAGAATTAACGCCGACCGTTTCAAAATGGAAAACAGTGATTATTTCACCTGCTGATAGTATGAATATTAATGCTAATAATAGTTTGCTGAAATTGCTTGAAGAACCACAACAAAACACCTTGTTAATTCTTATTGTTGTTCGGCCAGCATTGTTGCCAATTACTATTGTGAGTCGCTGTCAGAAATTGACATTATCAGCACCAGAACCAGCCGTTACCATTAGCTGGTTACAGCAACAGAGTTCATTTTTAGAATCAGAAATTGTGCCGTTACTTCCATTGGCTAATGGTGCGCCATTAAAAATGATGTCGATGCTGGAACAAGGTGTTGCAACTATAATTGAGCAAGTTGACAGAGATTTTAATTTATTATTGGCTGGAGATGTTAATCCAGTTAGTTTAGCCAAAGATTGGCAGCAATATGATGTACTTATGGTCTTTAATCACCTACAAAACTTAATTCAACGGCGCATTGTTAAAGATCAAAATGAATCTAACCGTGTTAAAACAAAGTATTATTGGCATATTTACGATTGCATCATTGCCGCAATAAAGTTAATATCATCCTCAAGTAACATTAACAAGGTATTGTTAATAGAACAATTTATGGTTTCCGTCATGAATACTGACGCCGACTATAAAACTGCTAATTATAGTTAAATTTAGGAATAATATTACTATGGCTATGAATCCACGGAAAGGCATTTTATCACTGAAAATTGGTGATGAAAATATGCTTTATCATGCCTATATGCCATTTCTTAAAAATGGTGGATTATTTATTCCTACTAATAAAGCCTATCGTTTAGGCGATGAAGTATTTATTCTGTTATCACTGATGAATGAAGCTGAAAAAATTCCAGTTGCCGGCAATATTGCATGGATCACACCTAAAGGTTCACAAGGTAACCAAGCTGCCGGTATTGGCGTACATTTTAGTGATATTGATAATAATTCAATTAAACATAAAATTGAAAACTATCTGGCGGAACGATTACAGTCAGATAAAACTACTCACACAATGTAAAAAAAGGTTGTCCTAATGTTTGTTGACTCACACTGCCACCTTAATATGTTGGCACAAGAGGAGGGTGGTCTTGATGCTGTTATTGAACAAGCAGCAGCAAATAAAGTTGAACATATAGTCTGCATTGCTATTGATAAAGCCAGTTGCCAAGAAGCATTGGATATCGCTCAACACTATCCCCATATTACCGCTAGCATTGGTATTCATCCTAATGTTGAT
>JAUXFA010000282.1 GCA_030620285.1 Piscirickettsiaceae bacterium | reverse complement strand
CGTTACGCTTTGGTATTTCACCAGGTGTGCTCATTAATAAGCTAATACGAACACTTACGATATTGTTTGCTGCTGCAACGGGTGCAACACTGTATTGGTTTGCTCTTCCATCCCCATTAGCATCAATGCCATAAAGGATTTGTATATTTTCAACACCTTCGACCAATTCTTGTGGTGATGCGTCCGTATTATATAAACGTTTCAACGTCGGTTGCCCACTTACATCAGGAGCAACAAAATACGCGTAACTACCGAGTTTTAAAATTTCGGAGTCGCCAGGTGAATACCATGTGGCGGGATCGGTTGAACTCCCACCCCACACCGTATCGCTATTACCGGGAGCACCAGCCGCAGCATGATTAACTTTTATTTCACCACCACCGAGTCCTACTAAAGTACTCACTTGGAAAATACGACCCTTACTGCAATCCGAAACCATAAGAATATCGCCCTCGCATATTCCAGATGGTTGATGGCAAGTGTTAACTATTGCATTAACACCACCATCCTGAATGGTAAAGTTGGCAGACTGTTTGTTACCAGAAAGTTTGACTCCACTACCATTCGCATGACGAACAACAATAATATCTGAACCATCAATATGACCTGTAAATAGGGCATTGACAGGACGGTTGAATCCAGCTGTAGGAGTAGATAAATTGATTGCCGTATTAGAACCCGTACCGTTAGCATCATAACCTTCTATACCAGTATTGAAACCATACAATAACTCTTCTTGAGCGGCAGTAAGATTAGCCGTATTTAAAGTGCTGTCCACATTGGTACCCGTTGACCATGCACAACCGATATAACCCGCCATTCGTATATCTTGAGTAAGAAAACGAAATGCTAGTCGTGCATTTTCCTGGAGTACCGAAAATTCGTCATTAATTTTATAAGCTTGTTTACTGCTGGAATAAATATTTGAAATGCCAACCATTAGAATTGAACTTATGGTCATAGCGATCATTAGTTCAACTAATGTTAAACCTGATTGAAAAATATTTTTATTTGGGGAGTGATGTAATTTCATGGTCGACCCTGTATAGAAATGCACTTAACGCCTGCTGGTGTAGCAGGATTACAGCTTGTAGGAGTAAGCCCTGCACGTTTTTCATCCCAACCAACATATACAGTATAGGCAGTTGGAGTTCCTGTAATAAAACCTATCCCATTTGGTAAAGCACTAGCTAGCGCGAGATTCCATTCAAAAATATCATAGCTGGCAATTTGTGAAGTATCGCAGGCAGCGGTAATGCAATTAGGAATGCTTGCTGCTGTAGCACTTGTATAATCTGTCGTTCTATTATTTCTCATACGATCTAGAATGTCGTAAGCCTGACTCATAGCGACAGTTCGTTGCATAGCTGTGGCGTTTTGCGCTAGCCCCACTTGTTGTAATCCAGCAAGACCTAGTAGGCCTATTGAAAAAATAACTAAAGACACCATAACTTCAATCAAGTTAAAGCCTTTTTGTGTTTTCAAATTATTAATTGTTGTTAACATATTTTTACCAAAAGACTATGGGCAAGTGGCGCCAGAAGTGAGGTTAACGCGACCCGAAAAGATAACGTTAAGTTCTTTTCCAAATGGTCCAACACGATCATCACAGATTGTAAAAGTTGTTGGAGCTGTAATATTAGCAGTCCCATCTGGGCTGTAAGTTAAAGATGCAATGGCGCTACTAATAACTACATTATTAGCAGTGTTGCTGATTCTAGCAGTGCCCGATGGCGCAACGACTTCCCAGCCATTTGACCAGTCAGTTCCACCATTTGAAGATATGGTTACTGCAACATTACGTGTGATAGCTAAGTTGCGGGCAAAAGCAAAATCTCCACGCATGTCATTATATTGGCCAGAAAGTCGATTGCCTTGAATAGTTGTTGTCAAGTTTGGCGCAGCAATAGCAAATAAAACACCTATCACCGCTAATGTGACAACGAGCTCGATTAATGTGAATCCTTGGATATTTTTATTCATGTGAATGTTATAGTCCATTTCGTTTTGTAAATCAGGTTGTAGAAGATAGTCGGAACTTTATCTCTGATAAGTGGCATGACAGCGTGAAAAACTGTGATCCCGTCCCGATTCTATAACGCTAGCTATTAAAGAGGAAGTTTTAGGAAATGTCCGATATTTTGATTATCGGTGGTGGAATTATTGGCATGTTGACGGCGCGAGAACTGTCATTAGCTGGAATGAAAGTCACTATTGTGGAGCGAGGGGAAGCTGGGCATGAATCCTCATGGGCTGGCGGTGGGATAATTTCACCTCTTTACCCGTGGCGTTATTCTGATCCTGTGAGCGCTTTAGCGAAATGGGGGCAAGGTTTTTACCCTGAATTGATTGAAGAGATTAATTCTGAAACAGGTTTAGACGCCGAACTCATTCAAAACGGCTTATTGATGCTTGATGATGAGCAAGATGCGGCATTAACCTGGGCGAAAAAATGGCAGTCAAACCTACAACTCAAAGTCGGATCGTAGCCATGTCGTTCT